>NZ_JBIXJM010000194.1:0-3764 GCF_044752445.1 Wolbachia endosymbiont of Drosophila barbarae
AAATCGACTCTACAACCATGTTTAAGCAAAGTAGATTATGAGAATTTATTATCTTCTCTTGCACAATATGAGAATAACATTTCTCCTGATGCATCTACCACTTTAATGTACAAAATTAAGTTATACTATGATTCTTATTTAAGATATCGCATATGGTCTTCACTCTATAAACCATTTAAGCTTAATGTATTGGAAGAGTTAGAGATTTTAAAGAGTGGAGTGTTATCTTTAAAATCACTAGATAGCTCTAAAGCTGCAGAAGTTTCCAGTTTAATTGATAGCTTTAAAGTAGATATTTCTTTAGAATTTCAGGGTTTTGAAAAACAGTGGTTTCAGGAGTTTAAGAATGCTTGGAGACAAGAATTTATACCTTCCCTGGAAGAACAGATAACATGGACTGCACTACATGAAGCAATATTGGAGTATTTAGAAAAAGCAAAGGAAGAAATTCGTTAAACGAAAACTTTTTTTAAGATCACTTTTTTAACAATTTATCACGTGCCGCATTTAGCTTTTGCGCAAAATATTCCGAGCCTCCCTTATCTGGGTGAACTAATTTCATTAAATTTTGATATGCTTTATTGATTTCATTTTGACTTGCCTCAGGATTCAGCCCCAGTATCTTTAATGCTTCATCCTTGGACATGTTATCACCAGTGTAATTTTCAGTACAACTTCTACTGCTATTAAATTCGTTCAAAAACTTACTCAATATAGAGTTCATCATGAAACTCATATTATTTTTTTTTGTCAGGAAAAGAAAAAATACAACAACGCTAGGCAAGACAAATGTAATTACTATGAATACTAAAAAAAGAAAAAAGATGAATGACATGTATATTTTTTTATCATTTTATGATTAAATAGTAACAATTATAATTGTCATGGTAAATAACATGTTCATCCAGATTGAAGAAACACCAAACCCAAATACGCTAAAATTCCTTCCTGGATTTGAAATTTTAAACGAAGGAGAAACGGCTGATTTTTCAAATGCAAATGAGATAAAAAATTCTAAACTAGCAGCAAATCTTTTTCAAATAGAACATGTGGTAAGAGTGTTTTTTGGTCATGATTTTATTTCAGTAACAAAATTGGGTGGAATTAATTGGGATACATTAAAAGTAGAAATTTTAACTACAATCATGGATCACTTTACTTCAGGTGGAAAAGCACTAGATAAAGAAGGAGTAAATGATAATAATATACCGGATGAAGAATTTTTCGATGAGAATGATATAGAAATTGTAAATAGAATAAAAGAATTGATGGAAAGTTATATCAAACCTGCAGTTGCTCAAGATGGTGGCGATATCAAATTTCGTGGCTATAAAGACGGGATAGTTTATGTTGAATTACAAGGAGCTTGCTCTGGGTGCCCAAGTGCTGCAATTACTTTAAAGCAAGGAGTGCAGAATATGCTGAGCTACCACATACCAGAGGTTGCGGGTATAGAGACTACACTATGACTAATCAAACAGTTAGAGGAACGAAAGACCTTCTATTTGATGAGTGGTATAAGTTTAAATACATTCAGCAAACAGCAAATAGAATCTCAAGTCTATACGGCTTTTTGCCCGCCCAAACTCCAATATTTGAGTGCACGGAGGTTTTTACAAAAACCTTAGGTGATAGCTCAGATATCATCACTAAAGAGATGTATAGCTTCAATGATAAAGGGGGAAAGAGCATAACTTTACGTCCTGAGTTCACTGCAGCGATTGTCAGGCTATTAATTGAAAAAAAACTGCAAACACCGATAAAATTATTTTCAACAGGGCCTGCATTTCGTTACGAAAGACCGCAAAAGGGAAGACAAAGGCAATTTCATCAGATAAATTTTGAGGTTTTTGGCATAGAAGATCCAAAAGCTGATATTGAATTGATATCACTCGCTCAGCACTTACTAACTGAATTTGGCATCAATAAAGATGTAAAGCTGGAAATCAACTCTTTAGGTGATGGTGAAACAATAACTAAATATAGAGAAGCTTTGATCTTGTACTTTACAAAGTATCAAAATGACCTATCAGAAGATAGCAAAAATAGGTTGATTAAAAATCCACTCAGAATACTGGATTCCAAGGATGAGAAAGATAAATCAATAATTTCTGATGCGCCTAAAATCAGCAATTATTATACGAAAGAGTCCTCAGATTTCTTTGAACAAATACTAAATGGATTAACAATTCTTGATATACCTTATACCGTAAACAATAAACTAGTTCGAGGTTTGGATTATTATTGCCACACAGTGTTTGAGTTTGTTACAGAGGATTTAGGTGCACAAGGGGCAGTTTTTGCCGGTGGAAGATACGATAATTTAGTATCTTCAGTAGGTGGAAAACACACTCCAGCAATAGGATTTGCAGGGGGTATTGAGCGCATAATGGAGTTAATCAATTATTCTCCGAAAGAAGAGCGACCTATTTACCTAATTCCAATCGGTAGAGAGGCTGAAAAACATGCTTTAACACTTGCAAATGAATTGCGCAGAAATGGTTTATATGTAATCTATGAATATAGCGGAACGCTCAGAACCCGAATGAAAAAAGCAAATCAAGCAAATGCTAAAGCTGCTTTAATCTTTGGCGATGAAGAATTGAGTAGTAAAACTTTAAAGATTAAAAACATGGATACAGGTGAAGAAAAAATAATTGCTCGCGATAACACAATAGAAAATATCTATTAGGAGCAATGCAAATGTTTTTCTCAGTCAGCTATAGAAGAAAATTCGTCTGCACAAGAATTTCTCATAGTATTCAATGTATCATAATCTGTAAAATCTAATTTTACCGGTGTAATAGTAATAAATCCTTCTTTTATTTTATTTATACTACCACTGCCTGAGTGCTCTCGAGACCAATTTAAGCTAAAAGAGCCATTCGAATTTTCAGTAAAAGTTAAATCCCCATCAATGTTATATTCACCTTGTTCAGCAAATTCTACTCCTTTTACTTTTTCCGTAGCAGGAAAATTTACACTCATCACTATGTTTTTAGGCCAACCAACCTTAACTAGCTTGGCAATAACCTTTGGTGCAAAAACCTTTGTATTGTGCCAGTCTATTTTATCATGATAAACTTGGCTTAGCGCAATAGAAGGTATAGACCTTGCAGCACCTTCCATTACAGCACCAATTGTTCCTGAATAACAAATATCGTCCCCGACATTTGATCCAATATTTACTCCGGACAATATTAAGTCTGGTTTTTTATTCATAACTTTATTTAGCGCAATAATGACACAATCTGCAGGAGTACCAGACACACTAAATTCCCTTTCACTATGTTGTTTTATTCCAATAGATTGTTTCACTGGATAATCAAGAGATCTTGCAGCTCCGCTTCTATCAGTATCTGGTGCCACTATCCATATTTCTGACGCAAAATTCCGTGCAATCTCTTTGAGTAATTTTATTCCTTCACTTCCAAAGCCATCATCGTTTGTTATCAATATTATCATATACAATACTCAGCTATACAGTTCCAAATTATGTAAATCACTGGCTGTAAATAAACTCATGAGGCTTTAAGTTTCTTTGCATAACTGTGGACTGTAACAAAGAACCTGCTGTAAATCAATGGATTTCTTGCCCAAGCCACAATTGTCATTCAATAGAAACAAAAAACTTACTTGACAAACTCCACCAGCGCCCTTATCATGATAGTGAAGCTATTGTATTTGCTTTCGTCAATCTGCAGATTAAAAGGTAAGGATTACTTAATGTATCGGCGTCTTATGTTCAATTTTTTGCAGTATAT
>NZ_JBIXJM010000195.1:0-4148 GCF_044752445.1 Wolbachia endosymbiont of Drosophila barbarae
TGCCATACAGGCTTTCAAGAATTTAAGCATCCAAACAGCCTATCAGGATGAACCTGAGTTGGAGAGGCTATAGACTTATTGCAGCAGATGGTTCTGGTATGAGATTACCCAGCTCTGGGGAAATTGTATTCGAGTTTGAACCAAATGGAACAACAGGCACCATTGGCAATTTGTTTGTTGATTTGTGTACTTCGCTGATTTGTAGTGCTCGTCTTGCAGCTTGGAATATAGGTGAACAAACGTTGGCGGCAGAGCAATTACCCGAAGTTATCACTCAAATGCGTTTATTAAATCAAGAGAAATTATTATTTATCTATGATCGTCTTCAGTAAAATTCATTCAGCAGCATTATGATTTGGAAGTAGATTTTATTTTTTGCTTGCAAAAAAAAAATTATAGTAAGCTATGGGAACGCTGGCGAATTAGATTTTGATTTTATATTAGAAAATGAAAAGCTAAAAAATAAAATGAAAGGACAGAAAGTAAGAGTTATAGTGCTGACATTAGCCAACTGAGAAACAGAGTTTTTGACCGAGACTTTGGAGCAAAGCTTATGTGTTAAGGTGGCACATAGAGGGGTGCTATAAACGACTCAAAGTAGGAGCAGAGTTAGAGAATTTTTCTGGAGAGGCTGTATTACAAGAATTTTGGGCAAACTTGGTCATGTGCAATATATTATCGCTTCATATGTGTGATGCACAAGGGCCTTGGAACCCAGATCAAATTACTGAGTATCGTTTAAATTTTTCAGTTTTATTTAGTGTAATGAGACAGAAACTCTATCAGGTACTTATTGCGCCAAAAAACTTTCAAGCCCTTTTTAAGTATACGCGCTAAAGTTAAAATCCGACCGGGACAGCCGCAATAAAGTAGATAAGCCTAAACGCCATCATGTCTTTAGGAGAGTTTGCTAATGAAAGTTCTTAAGTTGACGTCATTGACTGTTCCGATTCGTTATATGACATAAGAGCATCATATATTTCATGCAATGTATTTGAGATGTTTTTTTCCATATGTTGATTAATATGCCCATATATTGTCGTCTCTTCCGAACACTCTGTATCTTTATGTATATGATTTTGTTGCTTTAATCCTTCTCTATCTACACTCTCTATTTGCTCTGACACCAGCATAACTACCTCATATTTTACATAACGAAATAAAAAAATTCTAACTGTAGTATGCTTATATAATCTACGAAGTCAATAGTTAAATTGAAAAGTTTCGGTTATAATTTACTTCATATAGAACATGCCCTTGAATTATGCTAAAAATCGCCATAGTAGGCCTACCAAATGCTGGAAAATCGACCCTATTCAACAGATTAGTAGGAAGAAAAGCAGCAGTAGTGAGCAACATTCCAGGAGTGACAAGGGATAGGCGAGAGGGAATGGGGAGAATTAGCAATTTGGAGTTTAAAGTTATAGATACAGGAGGATGGAACGACCAAACTAGTTTTTCACTGCAAGTTATTGAGCAAATAGAGTTTTCTTTATCCAGTTCAAACATAATTTTCTTTCTTGTTGACGCAAAAGTGCAAAATGAGCGAAATAAAGAGTTTGCAAAGTGGCTGAAGAGAAAAATAAATAAACCTGTGATACTGATAGCAAATAAATGCGAGAGTCATAAATCCGAAAATGTTGATTATTTGCAGTTTTTTGATTTTCTTGGCCCGGTGTATATCTCTGCCGAGCATAATCTTGGCATGGTTGATCTTTATGATGCATTAGCTGGTGTTATTGAAAATTTTAACGAGAACACTGAGTTACCTAACAATGAACTGAGTAGGCTGAGGATCGCGATCATCGGCCGTCCGAATGTTGGAAAATCAACTTTTTTAAATGGTTTACTTGCAGAAAACAGACTAATAACAAGTTCAGAGCCAGGTACCACACGTGATTCTGTGGATATTACATATGATCATGATGGAGAGTTAATTGCTCTAATTGACACTGCCGGAATCCGCAGAAAGGCGAATGTTGTAGATGGCTTAGAATCAAGATTTGTTGAGAAAAGCATGGAATCAATCAAGCGCTCTCATGTGGTAGTTTTAATGCTAGACTCCCTAGTTGGTATTGAGCAGCAGGATTTATCAATTGGTGAAGCTGCAATTAAGGGAGGGAAAGGGATTATTGTTGTTTTAAATAAGTGGGATTTAATAGGTAAGGATGACAGAAGCAGGTTAATAAAATTTGTCAAACAACAGGAAGTAACTAGGTTATTCTTGGAAGTGCCAACTATAACAATTTCTGCGTTAAAAGGCATGCGCTGCGGTGATGTGATAGATAAGTGTCTTGAAGTGAGTGAATCCTTGAACAAGAAGATCAGCACTGCAAAACTGAATAAGTGGCTCATAGCTGCTGTAGGAAAACATTCTCACCCTCTTGTAAAAGGAAAAGCAGTTAAAATGAAGTATATCGCTCAAATTGGTACTAAACCTCCAGCTTTTTCTTTGATATGTAACATACCTGAAAGTGTTGATGAAAGTTACAAACGCTATTTAATTAACGATCTCAGAAAAAATTTCTTTGCAGACGGTGTGCCAGTTAGATTGCTTTTGAAAAAAAATAAAAATCCCTATGTAAAATGAATACTCTGCTTTATACTTTCAGGGATAATTTACTTAAAGTTATGTGTAATAATTCCAGAATTTCTGCAATCTTTCTGCTGTCGAGTGCCGCTGCTCTAATTTTTGCATATGTGCTAGAATATTTTTTCAACATGCTGCCATGCAAGTTATGTACATACGAGCGAATAGTTTACTATATCGCCGGATTACTTGCAGTAGCGTGCATGCTTAAAGACAACAAAATTCTAATCTATGCAATGTTTTGCAGCTACCTCATAGGTGCAGTAATATCTTTTTATCATATAGGTCTTGAACTCCACTTATTTCATGATGTTTTAGGTTGTACAGAGCAAGCAAGTGGTAACGTTAGTATAGAAGAGCTCAGAAATAATCTACTAAATCCTAATTACTCTCCATCTTGTGACAGACCTCATTACGTTCTAGGTGTTTCCTTAGCAACATGGAATCTAATTTATCTCATAGTAGCTCTGTTCGTATCAGGTAAGGTGTATTGTGGAGAAAGAAAGAAATCTAAATAATTTAAGGTACAGCAACAATCAGTTCTTGCAACAGGCAATTAGAGTAGATCACGCTGGAGAATATGGAGCTATTTGCATTTATTCTGGTCAAAAATTTATTCTTAAGAAATCTTCTATAATCAATGAAATAATTGAAATGGAAGAGCAGGAAAAAAAGCATTTTCACTATTTTAATGAGAAAATCAAAGAGCAAAAAGTTCGTCCTACTGTTTTGTTGCCTGTTTGGCGTGTTTTAGGAGTGTCGCTTGGCATTGCAACTGCCATTATGGGCAAAAAAGCTGCTATGGCTTGCACTGCTGCAGTTGAAGAAGTTATCGGGGAGCACTACAAAGAGCAAGTTTCACATTTAGAAGATGGGGAATTAAGAGAAACTATAAGTAAATTTCGCGACGAGGAGTTAGAGCACAAAGATATTGCAATTCAGCACAATGCTGAAAGCGCATTTGGCTACAACATTTTATCATCATTCATAAAAACAGGCTGCAAAACTGCTATTTACTTGTCTAAGTTAATTTAACTAAGCAACTTTCTTAAAGTGTTTTAAATGTTCTGATAACAACAGAAACCAGGAAGGAATTCAAGTGTAACAATTATTTTATAACTATATTTACATATCACCATTATTAATAAATAATTAGTATTTGTAAATTAAATACATCTAAAGTATAGACTGCAAAGGAGGCAAAAGTGCGTTTTAATTTAGAAGAGGGAAATGCTCTTATGTAATACCTGCCACAGGTTCACAACTGTACGAACATTCATTTTTGAAGGTAAATTGCACAGCAAATGGTGTCATTCCAGTCTGGAATCCAGAAATTTTGCTTATAACTGAGCTGATAAGCTAAAGGTAATTGTCTTACACTAAAACAAACGTTTTTAATTAAGTTGCATAGAACCAGTGTCTGGGCACTGGGATGACACCCCACTGGTGGTCCAAACTACAACGTTCGTACAGTTGTGGATTCCAGACGGCTTTGTTGCATCACACTTTATGAGATGGTGATTTATGGTAAATTCATGTAACTATCTCAAATTTAGCC
>NZ_JBIXJM010000196.1:0-11504 GCF_044752445.1 Wolbachia endosymbiont of Drosophila barbarae
CACTCAACCTCCTTATCATCTTCTATCCTTATCTTATCACATCCGGACTTCTATGAAAAGAGCTATAATTACTATGCTGCATTGATTACGCTATAGTTATTAAGATATAGTAAATACCAATTTACGGATAATTATTAGTATAGAAATTGTCTATCAAAGATTCTTTCATTCAGAGGGTAATCTTTGTCAAAAAGCAAAGTTATTGTGTTTTCGTGGTCTTTTTGTATTTTTATCTGTGATATATTATGAAACTCCTTGTAATCTGATACTACAAGTGCTGGACGGTTTTTTGTGTCGTTAATGTCAATTTGTACGATCGTATCATTTGAAATTAGCGCTCCATTCCAATGCCTTGGGTAATAGCTATTGATGGAGGTTAATGCAAGTAAATTTGAATTTAGCGGCAAGATTGGGCCACCGGCAGAGAAGTTGTATGCAGTGCTGCCTGTGGGGGTAGATAATATTACTCCGTCCCCTCTAAATTTTTCTACTTTTAGCTTATCATTAATAGTAATATTCATCTCTACTATTTGGTTCGCTTTTCTAAAAACGTATACTTCGTTTACTGCTATGTAATGATATCTCTTGCCACTTGTGTCTGTTGCTTCCATTTTTAGCAAAGTTAACTGAGTTGAAGTTGCATGCTCTATATGATCAATTAAATCTTCACTGCAGCTAAAGCATTTATTCATCAAAAACCCAACATTGCCAGTGTTTATCCCATACACATGCATGTTTTTATTTTCTATGACGTAATTGTGCAAAGTGCGTAGCATAAAGCCATCACCGCCAACAACTATCAATAGATCGATTTCGGACTTATTTTCTTCTGTTATATTGATAAAATTAAGTTTCTTTAATAGTTTAGATACTTCCTGCGATTTTGGTGATGGAGAAGCAACATAGCCTATATTTTTGTATTTATGCATGCTTCAGTAAACTCTCTAAAACTTAAAGAGGAGGAGAATTAGAAAATGCTTCCATATTTATCGTTAAACTTAGCTAATTTGCTAGTTTTACTTGCTAACCCGCTTGTCAAACTTCCAGTCCATGCAGGGTGAGTAAGAGGATCTCTATCAAGTTTTACCCTATCTCCCTCCTTTCCATAAGTGGAACGAGTTTCAAACTCTTGACCGTCTGTCATAACTATAATAATTTTATGATAATTCATTGTTGTTTATAAACTTTTAGTCAGTTAACATTCTAGTGAACTTAATTCACTAAGTCAATCATTATTCTAAAATATTGACAAAAAATAAATAAAATCTTATACTTAATAAGGAATAAGTAATAATTATCATGATTTTCGCTTTCCCTGGTCAGGGCTCTCAGTTTGTAGGAATGGGAAAGAGCTTATATAGTGAGTTTTCCGTTGCAAGACAAGTATTTAATGAAGTAGATAGCATATTGGATAGAAAGCTGTCTCATTTAATCTTCAACGGTCCTATTGAAGAATTAACCATTACAGAAAACGCTCAGCCAGCTATAATGGCAGTATCAATTGCAATGCTACGTGTTATGGAGCATGTGTTTGGCAAATCTCTTTTCACTGATCACAATGTTAAATATGTTTGTGGGCATTCAGTTGGCGAATATACAGCGCTGTGTGCTGCAGGAGCGTTAACGCTTGAGTCTGCAATCAAGCTGCTGAAAGTTCGCAGCGAAGCAATGCATGAAGCTTCACTGAAATGTAAAGGCGGAATGGTTGCGTTGCTTGGAGCAGAGATAAATGAAGTGGAAGATATATTGAAATCAGTTCAAATTGACGGAATTTGTGAAATTGCAAACGATAACGGTGGCGGACAAGTGGTTATAAGTGGCACTAGAGAAGCTCTTGAAATGTTACCCGATTTATTCAAAAACTCGAGTGTGAGGAAACTAATTAAATTACAGGTTAGTGGGCCTTTTCATTCATCTCTTATGAAACCTGCTGATGAAAAAGTTTTGGAGTTTTTGAAGGGTATTAAAATAACCCGTCCTATAGTTCCTTTGATATCAAATGTTACAGCTAAAGGGGAGAGTGATCCCAAAGTTATAAAAACTTTACTCGCCAAGCAAGTTGTAAGCAGAGTGAAATGGAGAGAAATGGTTTTGTATATGTCAAGCCGTGGCATTAACAAATTTGTTGAAATTGGCCCTAATAAAGTTTTATCTAATTTGGTCAAAAGAATTGACCAATCTATCAGTACAAAAAATATAGATAGTATTGGTGATATTGACAGCTTCTTTAATGAATCATTAGTACTAACAGCGAAAAATTTAAAAGTTGGATTAAGTTAAAACACATCTATTTGATGTCATTCCGGTGCATAACGCTGCCTAGCTGGAATGACAGAGGGTAATGCAAGAAATCAACGAACTGCCTGTCATTTCGTTTGGTTTTTTAATTCCAAGTAGCTGTAAAATAGTAGGGGCAATGTCAGATAACCTTCCGTCTCTTAGTTTTAGATTATTGCAAGACACAATAAATGGCACTTTATTTAGAGTGTGTGCTGTATGAGGTGTATGATTTTCTTCATCGAACATACATTCCACATTACCATGGTCTGCAGTGACAATTAACGCGGTGTTGCTTGACTTTTTAACAGCACTCAGCACTTTTGCAAGACAATCATCTACAGCTAGCACAGCTTTCTCGGCTGCTTTTATATTACCTGTATGTCCTACCATATCAGGATTAGCGTAATTTACAACTATCAGTGCGAATTCTTGGGAGTGAATTTTTTCTACAAGCTTTTCTGTGAGCTCGAAGGCTGACATTTCGGGCTGCAAATCGTAAGTTTGAACTTTTGGTGAGGGAATGAGTATTCTTTCTTCACCAGAGAAAGGTTCTTCTTTTCCACAATTGAAAAAGAAAGTCACATGAGCGTATTTCTCGGTTTCGGCGATACGTAATTGTCGTAATTTATTGTCTTCTATTGTTTGTCCTAGAGTATCAGCGAAAGAAGTAGGAGGAAAAATATAAGGAATTTTGAGATCTTCTTTATACTTCATCATACTTAAAATTGAAGAGAATTTTGCTACCTTAGCGTAATCTGTTTTGCCAAGCAAAATACTTGCTAATTGTATCATTCGATCAGCACGAAAGTTAGCCAACAGCACTCCATCTTCTGGTTTTATACCTTGATAATCACCTATTACTGCGGGCCTGATAAACTCATCAGTTATGTTATTTTGATAGTTATTCTCAATCAACGATACTGCATTATCATGACAAGGTGCCTTTGCAAATGCGATAGCCTCATAAGCTTCGATTGTTCTCTTCCACCTGTTGTCACGGTCCATAGCATAGTAACGCCCAGAAACAGTAGCAATTCTTGTGTCATTTCCTTTTATACTCTTTGTAAATTCTTGAATGCATTTTTTTCCTGAATTTGGCAATGTGTCTCTGCCATCTAAAAATGCATGTATCACCACTTTTATTCCATGCTGTGATATTTTATTTGCTAAAGTTGAAATATGCTTTTGATGCGAATGAACACCGCCATCTGACACTAATCCCATTATATGGCATACTCCGTTCTTACTTTTTAGATTACTAATAAAACTTTGTAGATTTGCATTGTTTTCTATTGTTCCAATTTCTTGATTAATGCGCTGAAGGCTTTGCATTACTACTCTACCACTGCCAATATTCATGTGGCCAACTTCTGAATTACCTATTTGACCACCAGGTAACCCCACATCAGCTCCACAGGCGGATAAACTGCATTTTGGATAATTAGAGCTAATATATTGCCAACAGGGTGGATTTGCGTTGCTGATAGCGTTGTATTTATTATTCTCTATTCCATTTCCCCAGCCATCTAGTATACATAAAACCACTGATTTAATGTTCATATAAAATCAACACTAGAATTTCACAGAGAAACGCTCCCCGGGCCGGATTCGAACCAGCGACCAATTGGTTAACAGCCAACTGCTCTACCACTGAGCTACCGAGGAATAAACCGTTTTTAATTTACCATGTTGAACGTTGGTTGTAAACGTTTTTTGTGTAGACTTTAAGTCCAACTGGTCACAGAAACGAAAAAACTTACTTGGCAAACTCCGCCAGCCCCCTTATTGTAGTATTAAGGGTATTTCTGACTCAAAACTTGTTTTTGATCCGCGCGGGTTCAATAACAAAAATTCAGTAAAAAACTTGGAGTATCTATTGGCGGATTACATAAAATTATAGCGGCTGCATGTCTTTTTAATTTTTTCTACATTCAGCCAGATCGCGCTTATTTTAAGCGTTAGCACATTATTACAGCGCCAATTTAAAGTATTAGAGGGTCAAAACTCGTACCACGGGGCTTCTTTGCCTTTTTTTTTATTTGGTAAATTTTTTAACGTTTGTGGCTAAGCGACAGCCGTCATCCCGCTGCTTGTTAGCGAGATCTAGAGATACCGCGGCGGTATGACGGTTCGTGGCGGCGTGACGATAAGCTCGTCATCCCGCTGCTTGTTAGCGGGATCTTTTGTTAGCGCCGCGGCGGTATATTTGTCATCCCGCTAGCGGGATCTATGTTGAGAGATACCGCGAATG
Organism: Wolbachia endosymbiont of Drosophila barbarae; assembly: GCF_044752445.1. Taxonomy (NCBI): domain Bacteria; kingdom Pseudomonadati; phylum Pseudomonadota; class Alphaproteobacteria; order Rickettsiales; family Anaplasmataceae; genus Wolbachia; species Wolbachia endosymbiont of Drosophila barbarae. The sequence goes on from NZ_JBIXJM010000196.1 coordinate 4,532, forward strand.
AATCGCGGTATGACGGTTTGTGGCGGTATGACGATAAGACACAAAGCCTAATGGAAAAAACTGCGAACGCTAGTGAAAAACATGGCAATTTTATTTTCATTTGCGGTTGCTATTACATCTTGATCTTTCAGCGAGCCGCCGGGCTGAATTATAGCTGTAATTCCATGTTTTGCACTTTCTACTATGCTATCTGGGAATGGAAAAAATGCATCTGAAGCAAGCACTGCACCTTTACATTTTTCACCTGCTTTTTTCACTGCAATGTTCACACTATCTATTCTGCTTGTTTGCCCTGCGCCGATGCCAATAGCACAACCATCTTTTGCTATAACTATTGCGTTGGATTTCACATGTTTACATATTTTCCAGGCAAAAATAAGATCTTCCTTTTCTTTTTCTGTTGCAGTGCATTCTGTTACTTGTTCTGCTTTTATTGTGTGGTCATTATTTTCTTGCACCAAAAACCCACCAACAACATTTTTAGTTTGGTATTTCACATTTTGTTGAAAAGATTTATGAATAATCACTCTTAAATTTTTCTTTCTTTGTAAAATTTTTAGTGCCTCATTGTTTACCGATGGTGCTATCACTACTTCCAAAAATATCTCGTTTAATTTTTCTGCTAGCTTTAAATCTATCTCCCGGTTTAAGGCAACTATACCACCAAAACTGCTTACTTCATCGCACGATAGAGCTTTTTCATATGCCTCCAAAGCATTATTACCAATAGCAGCGCCACATGGGTTATTATGCTTGATTATCACTGCTGCAGGTTCTTCGAATTCAGAAGTTATGTTAAGTGCGGATTCTATATCTACTATATTATTATAACTCAACTCTTTTCCATGTAGTTTTTCCAACGGATATTCTGTAAATTGATTACTATAAAATGCAGCTTTTTGATGGGGATTTTCACCATACCTGAGTTCTTGTACTTTATGCCCGTATAGAGCAAAAAACTCTGGTAACTCATTATTTTTACTCTGGGATAAAAACCAACTGTGAATATTAGAATCGTAGTGTGCAGTGAGAGCAAATGCTTTGGTTGCTAAGTGTTTTCTATATTCCAATGTTGTTTTATTGTTATTTTCTATCATCTCAGCTTTCAGTGCTTCATAGTCTTGAATGCTAGAAATAACTGAAGTAAAATGAAAATTTTTTGCTGCGGCTCTAATTAACGCCACCCCGCCGATATCAATTTGTTCTATAATTTGCTCCTCACTTGAATCGCTATTCACCGTCTCCCAAAATGGGTATAGGTTAGTTATAAGCAGGTCTATTGGCTCAATACCTAGATCTTGCACTTCCTTTTTATGCTTTTCTCGATCATAAAGTATTCCTCCATGAATTTTAGGGTGTAAAGTTTTCACTCTACCACCCAGTATCTCTGGAAATTGTGTGTAATCTGAGACCTCTTGTGTTTTTATTCCTGCACTAGATAGCACTTTATAAGTATTGCCCGTTGAAAGAATTTCTATTTGTTGCTGCGTTAAAAACGATGCAAGATCAATTATATTCGTTTTATCGTATACTGATATTAAAGCTCTTTTTATTTTCATTTTTATATGGAAAGTTTTTTAAGATTATATCTAAGAAAAGGAAATTTAGCTATTACATTTCTACACTAATTTAAAGCAGTCTATTCTATAAATTTTTTTACCATGCTTGATTTCAAGCCACGAATAAAATCTTCAATACTGCAAGGATTTCTCCCTTCCATTTGTACAACTTTAGGAATTAAAGTGCCACCTTTTAAACTTATGTGCATATTATCGTTAACAATTTTACCTTGTTCTGAAGCGAGAGCTTCAAAGTCAGCATCAAGTATCCTGATACGTTTATTTTCTATCTTAATGAATGCTTTTGGGTAAAACGCTTTAACCTTTCTATAAGCAACTTCACAAGCATCACTTGCATAAATTTTATAGTCTTCCACTTTGTTAGCGTAACATGCATCATTATCGCTCTGCTCTATAGGAACCTGTTTTTCAATTTCATTTAACACCTCAAGCAGTAAATCACTGCCTAATTCAGACAATTTATCATGCAATGTCTTGTAATTATCGTTCTTTTCGATAAGAAATTTTTCCTGTTTTAAAATAGGGCCGGAATCTAATCCTTCATCCAATTGCATAATGCTAACCCCGGTTTCTTGATCTCCTGCTAAAATTGTGTGCTGTATCGGGGCTGCACCACGCCACCTTGGTAGTAATGAAGGATGAATATTAATACAACCATATTTTGGAATATTCAAAATTTCTCTTGGAAGTATCAACCCATACGCGGCTACAACTGCAACGTCTGGTTTGAAATTTCTAAATTTTTCTTGCTCTGCCGAAAACTTTAGAGAGATAGGAGTACATACCTCTATGTTACTTTCTTCAGCGATAACATGTACTGGAGATTTCGTTGGCTTCTGTCCACGCCCCGAAGGTTTTGGAGCCTTGGTGTATACTGCCACCACTTCGCTCTTTGATTTCAGTAACAAGCTCAGAGAATTAACAGCAAATCCTGGTGATCCCATGAAAATAATTCTCATGGTGTCTTTGCTTTAAGAATTCTCTGCTAATTTACCACTTACAGCTTCTACTAATTTGGCAAAATCATCCTTATAATTAACGGCCATCTCAGCAAGAATCTTTCTATTTAAATCAATGCCGGCAAGTGTAAGACCATGCATAAACCTACCATAAGTAAGCCCATGCTCTCTTACTGCTGCATTAATACGTATTATCCATAAACCACGAAAATCACGTTTACGATTTCTTCTGTCTCTATAAGCATATTGCAGTGCTTTTTCAACTCTTTGTAATGCAATTCTATAACAACTTTTTGCGCGCCCTCTATAACCCTTTGCCAGTTTCAATATTTTTTTATGACGAGCGTGAGTAGTGACTCCACGTTTTACCCGAGCCATTTTATTTTACCTCCATTTTGTTAAATACCGTAAGGCATATGAAGCTTAACTATACGCGAGTCAGATTTACCAAGAATCGTTGTACCGCGCTGATTACGAATATTAGATTTACTTCTCTTTACCATGCCATGCCTTTTGCCTGACTGAGTAGAAATAACTTTACCCTTAGCTGTAAGGTGAAAGCGCTTTTTCACAGAAGATTTGGTTTTTAATTTTATTTTCTTCATATTCCAAATAAATTTACAAGCACTACTATTGAGTTCTTTAATAGTAATTAAGCATTAGTATAAATAATTTTATTAAAGAATCAAATTAAAATTGTATATTAAAGGAGTTTAAAAGTAATTACGCCCAATATGTGTGTTATACCTTCTTTATTCCCAAGTGGCAGCAATACTTGCCTCATTTTAACACTTTCACTTTCTTCCTCTTCATTGATCTGGCATTTACTCTCTATTACAGTATCAAGTTTATCAATAACTGCATCTATTTTATATAGTCGCAAAAATGGTGCATCAATTGCATACTTATTATCAATGCGCGTCTTTTTCTCAAAACCATAGAATTCAACAGCCTTTTCTCCTGCATTTTCACAAATATAACCTTGATCCTTGACTTCAATGACAAAACAATGCTGCCATGATTCCATTATTTCTGCAGTGTCTATTTCATGCCTTTCTGGCCAATCTCTGTCTGATCCTTTTATGTCATTCCAGTGTTGAGTCACCACATTTGCTATTCTTTTTTCTTTGCCTACATAAATTTCCATTCCAATTTCCACATATAAAACACAGATATGAGGTAAATTTATCGTGAATATATTGATTTTTTCTTACCACAAGGTGCATGTCACTAGAAGTTCTGAGATCTAGAGAGTGGTATTGATTTTATTTCCATTACAACTTATTATTTATAGATAACCTCAATAAAAACGATGAAGCTAAACGAAATCAGAGAAAGATTTATAAAATTTTTTGTAAATAATGACCACGAGCAGGTTTCTTCTTCTCCTTTGATTCCAGAACATGACCCAACGCTCATGTTCACAAATGCTGGTATGGTGCAGTTTAAAAATATTTTTACTGGTGCTCAAAAAACTGAAATGAAACGTGCTGTCTCAAGTCAAAAGTGCCTAAGAGCAGGCGGTAAACACAATGATCTGGAAAATGTTGGCTATACAACTCGGCATCACACATTTTTTGAAATGCTCGGAAATTTTAGCTTCGGTGATTACTTTAAGGAAACTGCGATAGAATTTGCGTGGGAATTTATCACTAAAGAGTTATCTCTTGATAAAAACAGACTATCCATAACCGTCTACCATACTGATGATGAGGCGTACGAGATTTGGCGTAAGATAAGTGGCTTTTCAAGTGATAAAATCATAAGAATTACAACGGATGATAACTTTTGGAGTATGGGAAGCACTGGTCCGTGCGGTCCATGTTCTGAAATTTTTTATGACCATGGGAGTCCTAATTTACAAGAGGGCGATAGAATTGTTGAAATCTGGAATCTGGTATTCATGGAGTTTAACAAAGATGAAGAAGGTAATTTACACAAATTGCCAAAAAAATGCATCGATACTGGAATGGGCCTTGAAAGAATAGCGGCTGTTATGCAAAACGTCCATGATAACTATGATATTGATCTATTTTCTGCTCTGATAAGTAAATCACAAGAGTACTGTGGAAGAACGGAAAATAAAATAGCGCATAAGATCATAGCAGATCATCTTCGCGCAGCTGCATTTCTCATCGCAGAAGGAGTGCTTCCTGGAAATGAGGGCAGGAATTACGTATTACGCAGATTAATTAGGAGAGCCACACGTTATATTCACCTGCTTGGATATAATGATTCCCTACTCCATCGTATTTTTCCAGTGTTGATAGATAGCACGAGTTCGGCTTATATGGGAGCTGAATTAGTCAGAGCTAAAAGCTTAATAGAAACGACGTTAAAATCAGAGGAAGAAAACTTTAAAGACACTTTGATGAAAGGTATCAATCTCCTGGAGAAATTCACTACAGATTTAAAATCGGGCGATACTTTGCCTGGAGAATCAGCGTTTAAGCTATATGACACCTACGGATTTCCTTTGGATATTACACTTGATATTTTAAAAGAGAAAAAAATAAATTTTGACCAGAAGGGTTTTGATGATGCAATGGGAGAACAAAAAGAGAGAGCACGTGCTAAATGGGCTGGATCTGGTGAAAAATCTGTTGAGCAAGTATGGTTTGATTTGATCAATAAATTTGGCAAAACAAAATTTGTTGGTTATGAGTTCAATGAAGTAAGTGATGCGAAAATACTAGCTATAGTTTCCTCTAAAAATGAAGTAATTGATTCTGCAAAGGAGGGAGAAAAGATAACCATTATACTTGATAAAACACCTTTTTATGGCGAGTCAGGTGGACAAGTGGGAGATACTGGCAGTCTGATCAAATCTGATAGAAGTATTATTATAGTCGAGAATACCAATAAGGTTAATGACCTATATTTGCACAGATGCATAGTTAAGTTCGGTTCAATTTGTAAAGGTAACACAGTTGCAGCAAGCATTGACAAGGAAAGAAGGCAAACCTTAAGAAGAAATCATTCAGCTACACATCTTCTGCACTTTACACTCAGAAAAATTCTAGGTGACCATGTCACTCAAAAAGGTTCCCTAGTTGCACCGGATAAGTTACGATTTGACTTTAGTCATAACACTCAAGTTACTCAGGATCAGCTATTCTTAGTAGAAGATATGGTAAACTCTCTAATCAGAGAAAACCTTTCTACATCTACAAAAATTCAGAGCATGAATCAGGCAATAGACGAAGGAGCTATGGCGTTATTCGGTGAAAAATATGGCAACCAAGTAAGAGTAGTGAAGATTGGAGATTCAAGAGAACTGTGTGGTGGCACACACGTTGAACATACTGGAGAAATTGGTTTATTTAAGATAGTAACAGAAAGTTCTGTTGCTTTTGGAGTGAGAAGAATTGAAGCTTTAACTGGTCAAGAAGCAATCAATTATGTACGTGATAATGAAATTAACTTAAAAAAAGTTGCAGAATTCGTAAAAGCGCCAGCAAGTGAAATAATAAACCGATTAAATATTTTAAATCAAGAGCGCAAAGAATCTGAAGCTAAAATAAAAAATTTATATAAAAAACTTATAAGCGCAGAGAGCATAAAAAGTACTGAAATAAATGGAATAAATTTTGTAAGTCATGCTTTTACCAATATTCCAGCGAATATAATAAGAGAGTTTGTTTTGCAGCAACAAAAACCAAAAACGATAATAGCTTTCACGGCAACAGAAAAAGATAAAACAGTCTTGATTATTAAAGTAAGTAAAGACTTAATCAATAAGATTAGCGCAAAAGAACTAATATCCATAGCAGTTGAAAAGAACTGTGGTGGGAATGCTGAACTTGCACAAACAGGCTGTGATAGCAATAAAATAGATGATGCCATTACAGCCATTTATAGCAAAATAACAGCTTCTAAGCACTCTACGTCATACCACCACGAACCGTCATACCGCCGCGGCGCTAACAAGCAGCGGGATACTTAACCATCGTCTACACCGTCATACCGCGATTCATTCGCGGTATCTCTTAGCATAGATCCCGCTAACAGGTAGCGGGATGACGGTTATCAGGCTAGCTGTCATCCAAGTAGCTCGACTACTTGGATCCAGGAAAAAGAATGGTGTCATGAAAGTAGCTGACACTGATTCCTTTATGATGGTGTCATCCCAGTGCTTGACACTGGGATCCAGGAAACTTAATTGCAAGTAATGCATTGGATTTGGTGAGTATGGGTTTTGCGTTATAGAATGAAGCACTTTTGGTGAATTTATAAAGAAAGCTGGATCCCAGTGTCAAGCACTGGGATGACAAGGTATAAACCTTATCGTCATGCCGCCGCGAACCGTCATACCGCGATTCATTCACGGTATCTCAGCCGCTAACAAGAGATCCCGCTGCGGAATGACGGTTGTCGTTCAGCCACAAACATTAAGAAATTTACCAAATGAAAAAAAGGCAAAAGAAGCCCCGT
>NZ_JBIXJM010000197.1:0-3121 GCF_044752445.1 Wolbachia endosymbiont of Drosophila barbarae
CCTTCATCATGTCGCTTAAGGTTTACGCCATATTGCTTCTTAAAAGGTGAAGAGAGCAATTTTTTTATTTTTTGAACACCACCCCCATGTTTCTTCTCCGGAGATTTACTATCTTGTGACTTTGCTTCAGAACACTCATTACTACTTTTTCGATCACTTTCATCAGTAACTTGCTGTTTTTCAGGTTCCTTATTAGAAACCTCAGAATTTAAGAATGTTGAACTATCCCATGCTCTAAGAGAACAAGTGGATTGACTTGGATCTATTTCCCCCGGCACCAACTGAAACAGCCCCCCTTTTCCTTCCTCTCTTTCTGATCCTTGCCTGGAAGGCCTCTCTAACCCTTCACCACGACTTTGCTTGGGACACCCCCGTGTCGGTGATGGTTCAGCTAATAGCGTTCGAGGAAGCTCAGGGTCAATGGACAGTTCATGGTCTTTGTTGATTACAGAGCTTTCCATGATTTTATTCAGCACACAATAAGAAATGTCTTGATTAGCAAAATCTATTCCGTATATTCCTCTCCTGCCAAATACTGGTAGATGTTTTGGTGAAATACAATCTTCAACATTATTTAACACGGTCATACCAAATACTTTATTAATATCATCCGCTTGTTCCTTGCTTAAAATTTTATAATATATAATATTATCAATAATTTCCTTAGCAGCAGGTATAAGAACTGAATTTTCACCACTGCCTGTATAAGAAACATGAAGTACAGAATTAATTGGTATACCTACTTTACGAGACAAATCAATCACTGAAAACTTTAGATTCTCAACAGTTTCATCCTCAGCACTTGTAACCTCAAAATCACGACATTCCAAAGATGCTTTGTGTTTTACTATGTCCTTAATGAACTTAGCCTTATTAAAGATGCTCCCCTTTATATACACACAATTGTCCTTGACTTTCAAGAAACCATCAGTTCTTTTAGGACTATTTTTATAACCTTTTACTGTCGCTGAGAATGACTCTATAAAATACTCTTGTAACCTTTTATCATAGAAACGCATACAATATAGATAAGATTTCCTGTCAAAGCTTTCATCAGATGTATACCCTTCTACATGTTCTAAACCAAAATCTCTTCCCATAGCACCTGTGATGTCTCTCGCAAGCCCATTAGCTAGCAAACATTTTAGATTGAAAACTATACTTTGATCTATCGGCACTGAAAATCTATACTTTCCATTACTATCTACCAATTGGCTCCGATTGAAATTAAAAGGAAAAGATTTCATATCAAAAGATAAACTAGCAGTACTTTCATTTCCACAGAATGTTTCTACTATCCTTCCTTTCATATTGTTTAAATACTTCATGCATTGATCAGCATCCATACTTTTATCAAATGAGATAACAATACGATCTTCCTTCTTAAAAAAAGTTTGATCTGTGCTTTGTACGGTAAGATTAGTAATAGCAACCTCATTATGACAAAGAATAATGTTAAATGCTCTTACTAATTCTTGATTCATTATATTAGGCATAATATCCCTCCCTATTCAAATTACCATAAATTTACTGTTACTTACCACTTCTGCCACTACCTTGACCACTAGATTGATTTTGCTTCCTTCTCTCCTCCTCACGCTTAATTCTCTCTGTAAAGTTATCAACTCTCCTTGGATCTATAGCATCCGCTCTAATTCTTCCTCCTCCTGGTGCATTATTATCGCCATATTTTCGTTTTTCATAACCTGAACCTTTATTACTATCCATATTATCCCCCAGTAAAAACATTATGTAATCAACATACTAAAAATAAAATTAAGTGCAAGCACTTTTTTATATTTTTTTTCAAAAAATTTTATTCACTCTTTTTCATAAAATTCAGTTTTCTAGATTCCAGCGTCACGCGCTGGAATGACACCTGTATTTCTCTTTGCCATCAATCCCTACTCTTTAATGTCATACCAGTACCTCTTTTTCTTGTCATCCCAGTGCCCAGACACTGGGATCCAGTCTTTTTTGTCATCTAAAGCTAACACTAGCTATCCCTTCGATGGTGCTTTTTCTGGTGCCTTTCCTATTGAATCCACATGATTATTAACTTTTACATCATCAATCAATCTTTTTGGTGGTTGAGCAGTACTAGCATTAGACTTTCCATTAGAAGCTTGCTCTTGCCAATCACCAATTGGATAATTGTGTGCAGGAAAGCTATCCCGATTGATTTTTCTTGATTTCCTATCACCAAGTTTAAATTTTCCACCTCTTTTTCGCTGATCTTGTTTTGGCTTCTCCTCCTCCGGAGCTTTCGGTGGACACACCTCTTTCTTCGGTTCCCCCGGCTTCGCTTTTTTCTTTTCTTCTACTTTTGGTTTTGTTTCCTCGCGGTTCTCATTGTTTATAACCTCCTTAAATATAGAAGGCATTATAGGCTTTGGTAAAAGATCAAGCTCTGATTTGCTCAGAGGGACTGGCCTTACAAATCCTGGTGAAATTTCAAAAAGGAAAACTGGCACTTTAGGTTTTTCTCTTTCGTCTAACTTGATTTCTACGTTTTCGCAAACTTCTTTATTTTCTTCCTTTAATGATGGTTTTTCTGCTTTTTTATCTTCTTTTTCTGTAGATGCCTCTACCGCAGCCGCCAACTCAACTCCAAACATCTCTGCGAACATTGTAACAATCCATCCGACAACGGCCATCTGTAACCTGAGTTTCAGATCTTGCAATGCAGTTAATCTTTCTAACGCCCTTGCAAACTCTTCTTCTGATAACTCACCACTGCCTAATTTCTCCTGCAATTCTTTTATCTCTTTGTCCAAGCTCTGATTGAAACTTAAATCGCGTGCAAAAATCTTCTTGATTAACTCCTTAAGCTTATCACGCAAAAACTTAATTATCGAAAGAAGCCAATTTTTTTCTTTCTTCTCCTTGAGCATTTGGTAGATTTTCGGATCATCTACATCTACTTCAAAAAGGTTGAAGAGAGATTCAAAGAAATTCCAGAAATCTCCGAGTACTCTTCCTTTTTCACTAGTGAAGTAATCCTCATCATCACCTTCTCCGATATGTAGCTCTGCTTGAGATGAGATTTTATCGATACAACTAGAAGCCTGACGCTCACACTCGAGCCTCCTGAGCAAATCTTGTCTGGTGAGCTCCTCTA
>NZ_JBIXJM010000198.1:0-5630 GCF_044752445.1 Wolbachia endosymbiont of Drosophila barbarae
TTTTTCTATTCCGATAGTATCACCTTCAACAATGTGTAAGTCCAATGCTACTTCATTATAGTTTTTTATGAGTAACCAATTGGAGAAGGATTTTGCAAGTGTTGCTTTTCCTATACCTCTTTTACCACAGATCAGCCAAGACTGAACAGATAAGTTGTTCATTATTTTTTTTTTGGCTTGGTTGTGGCCTATTACTTTTTTCATTCTTTCTCCTATAGATTTTAGTTTGAAAATGCGTTGTTTACTGTTTGTAATGAAATTGCACCTTCCCTTAAAACCTTAATCTTATCTTCGGTTAAGTCAATAATAGTAGATTCTATACCAGAAACTAGTTCGTCATCTTCAATCACTACAGATAAATGTTGCTTAATGGATTGTGGTATATCGTTTGCCTTACATACACTTTCTTTTCCTGAAATATTTGTACTAGTTGCAACTATTGGAACTTTCAGTTTGTTTAGTATTGAAATTGCAATAGGATGCTCAGGAATTCTGATACCTATACTATCTTTAAAGAATTCGTTTGGCAATATGTTGTTGTTTTTAAGTGGTAAAATATAGGTAATTGGTCCAGGAGAAAAGTGGTTTATTAAATCAATATATCTTTCCTTTACCTTTGCTATTTTTGTCAAATTGTAAATATCACTAACAAATATAGACAGTGGTTTATTTTGAGAGCGTTTCTTTATCTGATATATTTTTCCTATAGATTCATTATCTAGTGCATTACAAGCAAGAGCATACACTGTTTCTGTTGGAAAACACACTAATAAATTGTTCTGTATTGCATTTATTATTTTAGATACCATATAGCTAAAAACTTATTCATAACAACTAGATCAGTTTTGTTGCACTGTATCTTATATAGTAACTGCTAGTTTTTGTAAACGTAATGCAACGCAGCTTACCATTTGTTATGCAGATTTGCTACAACCCAAACTCTTCATTGACTTTATCAATTATTGCCTGTGGTGGATCCTCTCCCCATCCTGAATACAAAATCTCTCCATAGTCTGCAACATCTATAGAGCCAGTTCTGCTTTTTGCTAGAAACATTTCTCTTTTCTCTTTATCAACTAATACATAATGCCACGCTGATTTTCCACGATCTTTACCACGGACTAAGTATACAAGATCTGACCTACTTCTTTTTGTTGCATCAGCAAAAGATCTTTCATTGACAGTTCTGCTTTTACTTTTTATGCCGCCACTTTCAGAAAAAGCTTCCTTGGATTCGGTTTTTTTGCCTGCTAATTCAGAAATTTTTCCTTTTTCCCCTAATGCCCGTTCTTTGGTGTTTTGAGACGAATACTTACTGGAAAAACCTTCCCCTGTACCGCCAGGAGTCCTGTTTGTGAAACGCTTAGTAAATGAATTATTGTCGTTGTTTTCTGCCATAAAAATCTCCAAACTTTAGATTGTAGAATCCAAACTTTTACTACACTTTATCATATGTTAATTAAATTAATATAAATGAAAAATAATATAGTAATTATTACAGGAATTACGGCCTCAGGTAAATCAGAATTATGCGATAACCTGATAGAAAAATATGGAAATATTAGTATAATAAATTGTGATTCAAAGCAGGTATATGAAGAAATTCCCATAATTACTGCTCAACCGCCAAAGCAAGAAGAATTTTATAAACTATATGGTTATGTTTCAGCAAAAGAAAATTATTCCGTGGGTCTATGGTTAGAAGATTTAGAAAAAGAAGTTAATCACGCATTAGAAAATGCTCAAATACCTATCATCACTGGAGGAAGCGGGCTTTACATCAGCAGTTTAATCAAAGGCTTATCATCAATGCCACAAATAAGTCAGGAAGTGAGGAAAAATGTAAGCGAATTAAGGAAAAATTTAAGTAAAGAGGAGTTTTACAAATTAGCGCTAAGCAAAGATCCAAGGATTCAAGGTAAAGTGTTCATGAATGACTCGCACCGCCTTTCAAGGGCACTTGAAGTTATCACTGAAACTGGCAAGTCAATTTTTGTATGGCAAGAGAATAGACAGCCTCCTTTATTCAATAATTTTAAGATATATACAATTCTGCCTAAACGTGAAGATGTATACCGAAAAATAAATTCTCGTTTCATTACAATGATTGAAAATGGAGCAATTGATGAAGTAAAAAAGCTACTTAGCATGAACCTAGCCCCACATTTGCCAGCTATGAAAGCGCACGGAGTGCCAGAAATTATAAAGTACTTGAAAGGTGAGATTACTTTAGACGAAGCGATACAAATTGCTCAAACAAACACAAGACACTACGCGAAACGTCAGTATACCTGGTTTAAAAAACAATTTCTAAATGCTGAAGTGATTGATTGTGCAAACAAGCTCAAGATATTTTAATTCAGGCCGTGCTCATTACTACGAATAGGGGGTTCCATATTTTCCAGATGGTCGCTTACTTCTAGTGGATCGCCTAAACCATGCTCTATTTTTATTTTAAAAAATCCAAGCCTCTCGCAAAATTTCTGAAAACACTCTTTTATAACGTCAAACAAGTTTTTATCACCTATATTATAGTCCTTCAGTCTCTTAGGAACAGTAAGTGACAATTTGCCATCTTCATATGTTACATTTTTATCACCTTGAGACTTAAGTGTGAATTCTAGCGAGCTATCCAATTTACATAATTCTTCTTCCAGTTCTGCAAAAGTGCGAACTGCAATTTTTTCTTCAATTCTGATTGCCGCATGACTTGGATCACTACAATTAATATGTGTTACATGATTAGACTGAAACAATAACCCATATGTTTCAGCTAAATGAAGGATAGGTCCTCCTTTACCATACAATGCACCCACATAAGCAGCCTGGTTACAATTAGTGATTAGTTCTTCTAGAATAGAATCATTTGGAACTTCTGCTTCAGCATATTCAAATAGCTCTGTAAAAACTTGTTTTACAAATTGGCGGTACTTATTTTTGTCATTTGAAATGAGGTTGGTATGTTTATTATATAATTCATCAACAAGCTCTTTTGTTATAACTTTGTTCTGAATAACAAGTTTCATTCTTGGAAGATCTACGTACATAGTTGCACCAGAATTCGCTTCAGCATCATCTTTACCAGCCCTCAACCTGCTAAAACCAAACTTTTCTGCTTGAGCTCTTAGTGTAACTATTGGATTTTCCTTTTCTTTTGGTGTAGAGCTGTTCATCATTAATACCTTGATATAGACTGCTAATGGTATAATAATACATAAAAATGATTAATAAGTTAATAAAATACCTACTATAAGCCCTATGATAGCAAATATAGTTAGGGGTACCTTAGGCTTACCGACGATTTTAAAAACGACAAATCGTCATTCCGCTACGTGTTAGCGGAATCTATGCTGAGATACCGCGAATGAATCGCGGTATGACGTTAGAGAGCTGTGCTAGCTATAGTGCATACCTGACCATAAGGTGACAAGATTTTAAAAAGGCTCTATAACAGTTTTACACATGTATGAATCTCAATGAGCAATCAGATTTTTCTAAATAGCAGGCTGGAGAATATACCTAAGTTCCATTCCGCAATATTGCCTAAACTTTGTGGTGGGGACAAGGTGGTGGATCTGCTGTTTTATAAGCCACTTAGTTATGTGGATAGAAGCAAGTTACTATCTGATGCTCGAGTTGGAGAATTTACAACTTTCATTGCAAAAGTTTATGAACATCAGTCGCCCACTTTTAGAGGTAGACCATATAAAATAGTCGTTGAAAGTGAGAGTCAGTATATATTCATAGTCTTTTTTAATTACTCAGTTAAGTATTTATATAAACTATTTCCAATTGGAGCGAATGTGATCATCAGTGGCAAACTCGAAAAATTTGCTGAACATTGGCAAATTACTCATCCAGATTACGTGTCGCTTGACATCAACCAATTTAAAAAAATAGCTTGCATAGAGCCAGTTTACCAATTATGCCGTGGCATTACCAATAAGCGCATTGGGAACATAATAAGCTCTAATCTAAAGGAATTGCCTGATTTACCAGAGTGGATAGATGATACATTAATCAAGCAAAAAAAATGGTTAAGTTGGAGGGAAAGCATCATAAAGTTGCACAGACCAAGCTCATTGGTGGAAGCTGAGGTTTGTAGAAAAAGGCTTGCTTATGATGAATTGTTTGCGTATCAGCTAGCGCTGAAACTTGCAAGAAAAAATCATGTGAAAGAAAGGGGAAGAGAATTTATAATATTGAGTAAATATAAAGAGCAAGTTTTAAATGAATTGTCGTTTCAATTAACAAATGATCAAACTCGTGCAATAGATGAGATCTCAGAGAGACAAAAATCCAAGTATCGCATGATAAGCTTGCTGCAAGGTGATGTTGGTAGTGGCAAAACCGTAGTTGCACTTTTTGCGATGATAAATGTGGTAGAAAACAACATGCAGGCAGCTCTAATGGCACCGACTACTATCTTGGCGGAGCAACATTATAATTGGATTGAGGAAGTTTTATCCTGTACCGATATAAAAGTTGCGCTGCTTACTGGTAAAACTTCGCGCAAGGAAAGAAAGATTATCATGAACGAACTTGCAAGTGGTGTTTTAAATATAGTGATTGGCACTCATGCACTATTTCAAGCTAACGTTACATTTAAAAATTTAGGGCTTGCAGTCATAGACGAGCAACAGCGATTTGGAGTGATGCAGAGAAATCGCTTGGTAGGAAAAGGAGAAAATGCCGATATACTTTTCGTTACTGCAACTCCCATTCCAAGAACTTTGCAGCAAGCTATGTATGGTGACGTTGAATGTTCAATTTTGAAAGAAAAACCAAAATCCAGATTGCCAATAAAAACTGTAACTATGAACATTAGTAGGGTGCCAGATGTTATTGAAAAGCTAAAAGGTGCTATAAACAGGGGCAAAAAAGCATATTGGATTTGTCCATATATAGAAGAAAACGAAGAGACCAATATTGCTGCAGCAGAGATGCGTTTTCAGGAATTACAAAAAACATTTCTTGATAAAGTCGGGATAATACACGGAAAATTGACTCAGGAGCAGAAAGATCAAGTTATGTTTTCCTTCAAAAGGAATGAATTTTCTCTGCTTGTTGCAACCACTGTGATAGAAGTTGGTATAGATGTGCCAGATGCAACCATCATGATTATAGAAAATGCAGAGCAATTTGGGTTATCACAATTGCATCAGTTAAGAGGCAGAGTAGGGCGAGGAAACAAGCCATCTTTTTGTGTATTATTATACGATAATTTAAGTAAAAGCTCATCTTCAAAGTTAAAGATCATGTGTGAGTCACAAGATGGATTTTACATTGCTGAAAGGGATATGATGCTAAGAGGCAGTGGAGATATTTTAGGCACAAAACAATCAGGATGTATGGAATTTAAATTTGCTGATTTATATCAGGACAAAGAGCTGCTCAATCTCGCGTATAATAACGCAAAAGGCGCAATGGCTGATTTTGAATTACTGCTTGATATATTTGAATATAGGAGTAGATTACATTTTTCAAAATTTCAGTAGGAAAACCAGGTAGCCCGCAGAAACGAAAAAACTTCCTTGACAAACCTCGCCAGCCCCCTTATCATGAAACTGAAGCTATTGTATTTGCTTTCGCCAATCTGCAGATTAAAAGGTAAGGATTACTTAATGTAT
>NZ_JBIXJM010000198.1:5670-5766 GCF_044752445.1 Wolbachia endosymbiont of Drosophila barbarae
TATGTCTTTACAAAACTTCATCTACATCTAGATTTTTATCTAAATAAGCTGAACGCGCTTATAAAGCGTTACAAGACATCAAAAAATGCCAATACT
>NZ_JBIXJM010000199.1:0-19077 GCF_044752445.1 Wolbachia endosymbiont of Drosophila barbarae
ATCCTTTCGTCGTGCTGTTGATTCTGCCTTCCTATGACCTGTTCGGACTATTATGAGAAATGCTATACTTCCTCGACAATTCCTATTGCATTTTGCACTATATGCCTTCTTGCCGAAGTGATAGCATGTGCTTGTTGACGCCTTAACATTGCTTGTGCAATCTCGGACGAATACGCCAAATGCGATATTCTTGCTTCTGTAATCTCAATTCCTGCAATATCTAATCTTTGTTGTAACATTGACCGCAATTCATCTGAAATTTTATCAGAATTTTTACGTAAAGATTCCTCATTGCTCTCGCTGTCATACGGATAATTGCTCGCCAATTCTCTAATTACCGAGTCACTTTGTACAAAAACAAATTCGTGATAGTTGTTAACATTATAATACGCCTTCGCCGGGCTGTTCACTCTCCAAACAATTACTGCAGAAATCTCTATTGGACTTCCATTTGCATCATTCACTTTTATTTTTTCTGTGTTGATATTTTGAAATTTTAGAGAAATGACATGTTTGTTTGTAAATGGGATTGTGATAAACATTCCTGGTTTAAAATAAGTTCCAATATAATGACCAAAAAATTCTATCACTCTTGCTTCATTAGGATGATTGATAAAAAACCCTGTAGGTAAAATTATGAATAGGATCACGAATAGGATCACAAATGGGATTATTAATACTAAAGCAGTACCATCCATTGAAACCAGGCTATTGTGTATTAAAGCCAGAGTATCATACATCGCAAGTAGTGATAACGGTATTGCCATTAGTATTACCGCTAGTATTAATGCAGGAAAAAACCGAATTTGACTCAAATTTCTATCGTTTATCGTATTCTTATCCATATTGTCTTTAAACTTCTTTTTCACTTGAACCCTCTCTGTTGATCGTTTTATTTATCTTATTTACAAATAGTTTAAACTCTCTTAATTCATGATCAGGCAATTTTACTTCAGTTTTATGTGCTATCGTAAGCGGATCGATGTGTTTGCCGTTATATATAACTTCGTAATGTAAATGGGGTCCTGTTGCAACACCAGTGCTACCAACATAAGCGATGATCTGCCCCTGCTTTACTTTAGAGCCTAACTTTATATCGCCACTAAATCTACTTATATGCGCGTAACAGGTTGAATATTCATTTTTGTGTTTTATTTTGATGTAATTTCCATAGCCACCATTCTTTCCTATATATTCTATCACACCCTCTGCAGCAGCGTATATGGGAGTGCCAAGTTTAGCTGCATAATCCACTCCTTTGTGAAAAGCAATTTTACCGCGAACAGGATGCTTTCTATTGCCAAATTTTGAGGATATGCGATAATCTCCATTTAAAGGATTTGCAAAAATTTCGCCATTTTTTAAGCTTATTCCTTCTTTATTAAAATATCTTTCTTTGCCGTCTTGCGATTTATAATGATATAAACTAATAGCTTTCTTGTTTATTATCAGTGAAGCATATAAAATTTTTTCTTCAGTCTTCTGATTATTAGGCAATCTCTCAAAAAGAACCTCTAATTTACTCTTCGGCACAATGTCTTTTTTAAAATCAACACCGAAATCTTTATATATGTTGATTAATTTCACCACTGTATTTGGCGCCAACCCTTCCATGGCAAAAAAGGAAGATTTTATGGTACTGGATATGAATAACAACTTTCTATCACTTTCTGTCGTCAAAGTAGCTTTTTTTTTTCTGATTCCATGCTGGAATGGCTGTGCAAGATCTGTTGATGTTTCAGCGGTATATAACGGTAAGATAAAGAGCAGCATAAATACAATCAGCTTCATCATTTAAACAGCATCAACAAAAGTAAAATTACCTTCCACATACTGTACATCGTCGTTATCTTCTAGTTCTTTAACCAATGCAGATAATTTATCAATCAACTCTTTATCACTAATTTCAACTAGATCCTTTGGTTGCCACGAAAGACGAGCAAGTTCTGGTTCTCCGAATTTTGCATAAAAGGCATCGCGTACTTTACCAAAATCTTTTATTTCACAAGTTATAACGTGTAATCCTTCTTTGTCATTTTCCTCAATATTCAATACTTCTAATTCGATTCCATGACTGAATAAATCATCAAAATTCACACCCTCTGCTTTATAGACAATTAAACCTACATGATCAAAAAGGTAACTAACACTTCCTGTTTCTCCCAAGTTTCCACCCTTGCGAGAAAATATATACCGTACCTCAGAAGCAGTACGGTTGCGGTTATTAGTCAAGGCATGGACAATGAGTGCAGTGCCAGAAGGCCCATGACCTTCATATTGGATTTCTTCGTAATTTTCTCCAGCAACGTTACCAGTTGCATTTTTTATTGCTGTTTCTATTTTATCTTTTGGTAGATTTTCCTTGCGTGCAGCAAATATAGCAGAGCGAAGGTGCGGGTTGAGTTCGGGATCGGGTAACCCTTGCTTTGCAGCAACTGTTATTTCTCTAATCAGCTTCGTAAATTTTTGAGAGCACTTTGCATCCTGAGCACCTTTCCGGTGTTTTATATTTGAAAATTGTGAATGACCAGCCATATTCAAATAGTTAAAAACCTAAATTATATATCAAAGCATAGAAAAAGCTAAAGCAAATTTTCAAGCCTCTGGCTTGGCATCTTGCAGGTTTTCTGCTAATAACATACTTTCATACTGCTCAGCTTCCCAATTAAGGCCAAGAGCTGAATGGGCTGCTACTAAATAGTTAATAGACTTAGAAAAATATTTAGAATCTTTATAGCTTGCCATATTCTGGAAACGCTTAATTGCTGCTAAATATTCACCACGCCTCAGGTAAAATTTACCGATAGAGTACTCTTTTGTTGATATATGCTCTGTGATCAGCTTTGCTTTTTCCTTCATCTCGTCTACATATTCGCTGCCTGGAAAGAGATTAATGTACTCAGTGGCTAGCTCTAAAGTTTTATATGCAGTTTGCTGTCCAAGTTGCACTTTATTAATTTGCATGTAATAAGATAATACTCTTAAGTAGTATACATATGGTAAATCTTCACCATTTGAATAAACATATATATAATCAGCCATATCACTTGCAGCACTGCTATAGTTACCCATATTATAGTGAGAGACCCCAGATAATAATTTTGCTTTCATTGCCCAATAAGAAAAAGGATACAAATCCTCTATCTTATGAAATGCCCTAATAGCTTGTTTATATTTTTTCTGGTCAAAAAGTTCAACTGCTTCTTCATATAGTTCAGTTTCAGTTTTTTCAAGATCATCCGCATACGATTGTGTAAAGGAGCAAATTAGGAAAATAAAGCACGTGATTAAAGTCTTATACATAAGATTTTTTTCGATCAAAATAAAGTATAGACCTAAATATTACTTAAATAAATAAATAAATTTCTTAGGCAACAGCCGGTCCTTCTTCTTTATAACTACGGTCAGAACTACCTGCATTTCTTGATTCACCTCGTCCTTCCACTTTTGGATCTTTCAGCGTCTTACTGTAGGAATGTATAGTTAAGACCTGTACAGCCATAAAAATTGCAATACCTACCAAGCCTAAAGTAGGTCCAACAGCAGGATTTAAGGACGATGCTAATGCTATTAACATTATCCTTCTTATTAAAAATACAGAAGAACCAGCAAGCGCCAATCCGGCTACAGATATATTGCTAGTTTTCTTGCTAGATTTCTCATCAAGATCAGACTTTTCTGTTTCCTTTTTCTTATTTTTTTCATGCTTATCAATATAAGAAACAAGAGTTGCAAGAAAAGCAATTGCATTGGCAAGAAATAAAATTGCATCCTCTGCTGCTTCAAGTGAAGATGTTTCACCCATTATCATACCTACAATAACCAGTGCAGTTGTTATAGCCTCAATATAGATCAAACACTGACCTATATCAGAAATATTGTGCTCTTTTTCCTTTACTTCCTCTCTATTTTCAATAATCTCCAACTCTCGTTCTTTTTGTGCTATCTTCCTATTATTGTAAATTAAATATAGCGTACAAATAAGAGATAAGACTGTAAAAGGTAATATAGTGTGGCTTAGCGCGCCACTTATCACGCCAAGTAATACCTGATCGCTATATGTTTTTTCCAGTTCAATCGCCATCAGCAATGTAAATGGGACCATTGTTGCCAATGATGCACATTTTCTATATAGCTCTCTTTTTTTTAGTGCTAATAGTTCTTGTTCTAGCCTTTCTCTTTTGACTTCTTTATCAACTGTTGGCCAAAAATCCCAAAAAAACTCTTCTAATGGTTCAAAATCTCTTTTTTTCTTATTCTTTCCTGGAACCTTTTTAGTAGAAGAAAATTTGCCACTAGGTATTTTCATAATATTAACCTAATTAGTTGTAAGTTAATATAATTATACACCTTTTTGCTTTCTGAGTCAATATCACTAAGATATTAACTACTCTTGTCTATTAACTATTTCCTAGGAGATTTAATCAATCTGTTTGATGCCGGCTAGGATATAATTATAGCCTGACCACATAGTTATAATAGCTGCAACCCATAAACAAATCGCACCTGTATATTGAATCATATAATAATCGTTCATTATTAGCACTACTACAGCAACCATCTGTAGAAATGTTTTAATTTTTCCAGCTTTGCTTACAGGTAGACTAACATTTGTAGCTATCAAAAACTCCCGCAAACCCGAGACTAATATCTCCCTACAGATGATGATAATCGATGGTACTATTGTAAAATCATTTATCTTCTGCTTATAAACTAGCATAATTATCGTTGAAACCACTATTAATTTATCAGCAATTGGATCAAATAGCTTGCCAAATTTTGATTGGACTTTCCACGCACGCGCCAAGTAACCATCAAAAAAATCCGTAATGCACGCAAATACAAAGATTGATATTGTTATCAGGCCTGCATATTTATTTTCTATATAAAAACTTAATATTATTGCTGGTACTGCAAGCGCACGAGAAATTGTAAGCAAATTAGGCACGTTTTTCTTAAGCATGTAATACCATTCTACGTAGTAGGTAAACTTATACAGAAGTACACCAGAGTTCACAAGCTAATAGTTTACAATTGAACATTTATAAAAACTCCATATACTTAAAAAATACAAGCTTAAAATATAAGGATGTAATGATGAACGATGATTTAGATAGTACCACAAAACAAGAGGCACTTAATTATCACAGTAGAGGTGGTAAACCTGGTAAAATTTCAATCATGCCAACAAAACCTTTATCTACCCAGTATGATTTGTCACTTGCTTATTCCCCTGGCGTTGCAGCTCCGTGCCTTGAAATAGCTAAAAATCCTGAGGTTGTTTATGATTATACGGCAAAAAGCAACTGTGTTGCTGTCATTTCAAATGGCACTGCAGTGCTTGGACTTGGTAATATCGGTCCTCTTGCTGCAAAACCTGTCATGGAAGGCAAAGCTGTTTTATTTAAGCGTTTTGCTGATATTGATGCAGTTGATATAGAAGTTGGTACAGAAAATATAGAAGATTTTATCAATGCAGTAAGGTACCTTGGGCCAAGTTGGGGGGGGATAAATTTAGAGGATATAAGATCTCCCGATTGTTTTATAATAGAGAAACGTCTGAATGAACTGATGGATATTCCAGTGTTCCATGATGACCAGCATGGAACTGCAGTGGTTGTTGCAGCTGGTATAGAAAATGCTCTTGATATTGTCGGAAAGAAATTAGAGGACGTTAAGATCATTATGAATGGTGCTGGAGCAGCCGGTATTGCATGTTTAGAAATACTAAAGTCCATGGGCGCTAAAAATATAGTGCTGTGTGATAAGCAAGGAGTAATATACAAAGGTAGAAACGAGTACATGAATGAGTGGAAGGAAAAATATGCAATTGATACTTCCGAACGTTCTCTACTTGATACAATAAAAGGCGCTGATGTATTCATCGGACTATCTGCAAAAGATGTGTTAAATGAAGAGATGTTAAAGAGTATGGGCAAAGACCCGATTATTTTTGCTCTTGCCAATCCCGATCCAGAAGTAAGGCCTGAGTTTGCAAAATCTGTGAGGCCAGATGCAATAATTGCAACTGGTAGGTCAGATTACAACAACCAAGTCAACAACGTAATGGGTTTTCCTTATATATTTAGAGGGGCACTTGATGTACATGCAACAACAATAAATGATGAAATGAAAATTGCAGCTGCAGATGCAATAGCAAAGCTTGCCCGTGAGCCAGTACCAGGTGAGATATCTGCAGTCTATGGCGGTCGTAAAATGGGCTATGGACGTGAATATATAATACCTACTCCATTTGACCCAAGATTAATTTCTATAGTAGCTCCTGCTGTTGCAAAAGCCGCAGTTGATTCAGGTGTTGCAAGAAAGGCAATACAAGATTGGAGTAAATATGAAAATCAATTAAAATCTCGTCTTTCTAATGTTCTCAGTACGCTGAATTTACTATCTTCACATATGTAATTTATTGGATAAAGTTAAAAGTGATAAACCAACCCAAACTCTAAGCCATATATGCCAAACCTATTGGTAATGGTTGCAGTTGTTGATTCAACACGTGCAGTTTTATCAACTTCACTTCCTCCACCGGCAGGAATATATCCTTCACCAGCTAGTATCTTTATTCCTGGTACAATATCTTTAAATTGGTTATCAAGGATACCAAAATAGCGTAAACCAGCAAATGCTTGAGTTTGTGCTGTAAGTTGGTGATTGATACCAAGTTTTGCTTGGTAAGCCAAGGCATATCTGGTTTTTCCTAGAAATTTAACCCTAGTTACACCTGCACCAATACCAACATATGGGGTGAATGGCATTTTTACTATATTAAAATCACGATATACATTGACCATTCCAGCTAAGTTATTAAAACCTTCATTTTTCATCTTAAATGCAGCTCTGAACTCTGCTTCAACACTACAATTTTCTTGAATGTGAATATCAACCTTTCCACTTCTCCAAGGTGAATTGCATTCCGCTCCAGTAGACGCATCATTGTGACGACGAAGTTCAATATATCTTGCTTTTTTCTTATCTGAATAATCTTCATCATATAAGTTAGTCTGAGAATATAAGCCTTCAAACTCAACTCTCATATTTTTGAATAAATACCCTATTGCAGCACTACCGGCAAACCCTGGAACATATTTAGGACTGTATCCAGCTTCAATTCGCTCCTTCTTATTAAAACTAAAAACCCCCTCTGTTATATTGTCACCTGCATCTTCTTTTCCTTCTAGAGAACCTATTGCATTGAAGAATGCTCCAAAATAGTTAGCTTTGATGTAAACATTCTCTAAGTTATTTATTTTATCATCGTAAGATAAGCACCTAAATGAAAAAGTTAGCAAAACCAAAGATATGTGAATTTAAATCTTTCACCCACCACAAAGCCTCCCTGCATAACTTGTCATTCCATTATTATAGTATGCTTCTATTTTTTATGATAGCAACTTTTTATTGCGCTCAATCGTTTTAGATTTATAATGAAAGTATTGTAATTTAAAGCAAATCAATGACTATTGCAATTCACGAATTAGAGAGGATCATCAAACAATCGTTCCCCGACGCTGATATAAAGATTCATGATCTTGCTGGAGATGATGACCATTATCATTTAAAAATAAACTCCAAGTGTTTTCTTGGAAAGACAAAAATAGAACAGCATAAAATGGTATATAAAGCTCTGGAAGGTCAGTCTATACATGCCTTGCAACTGGAAACTAATACTTAAAAATAAGGTGAATTTATGAGCAATTTTGAACAAATAAAAAAAGATATAACAGAAAATGATGTGGTATTGTATATGAAAGGCACTTCTGATTTTCCTCAATGCGGATTCTCTGGACTCGTCGTGTCAATCCTAAAAAAATTGAACGTGAAGTTTAAGTATATTAACGTGTTGGAGAATGATGAAATACGTGAATCTATAAAAAAGTTTTCTGATTGGCCAACAATTCCACAATTATATATAAAGGAAGAGTTTATTGGTGGTTGCGACATCACTCGCGAGATGTACGAAAAAGGCGAACTGCAAAGTTTATTGAAGGAAAAAAAAATTATTGCGGAATAAGTACCAAAAAACCAGTGCCCAGACGCTGGATAACGTAGTATAGCTATGAAAAAGGATCTTATGTCTTAAATCGTATCCGTTCAGGGGAGCGGCAAAATAAGGTAGACAAAGCAAGATAATAATGTTGACGTTAACACTATTGTCAAGTTTACTGGCCTTTCTATTAGTGAGATTGAAGAATTAAGTGTGAGCGGTTACAAATAATTTACCATTTCTTCTGGTTTCACTATCCTTTCAAACTCTTCCTCAGTGAGCAGTTGAAGTTTTGCTGCTGCTTCTTTTAGAGTGATATTTTCTTTATAAGCAAGCTTCGCTATTTTTGCTGCATTGTCGTACCCTATATGCGTATTTAATATAGTGACCAACATCAACGACTGATTCAGTAAATCTTTTATCCTCTCTTCATTTGCTTTAATACCAACTACACATTTTTCTGTAAAATTTAAACTTGCGTCAGCTAAAAGTCTTATAGACTGCAAAACATTGTAAATTATCACTGGCTTAAACACATTCAATTCAAAATGACCGTTTGAACCACTAATGGTTACAGCAACATGATTTCCCATAACTTGAGTGCATACCATAGTCACCGCTTCACACTGAGTTGGATTCACTTTACCTGGCATAATTGAAGAACCGGGCTCATTTTCCGGTAACATTATTTCCCCAATTCCGCATCTTGGACCAGAACCAAGCAACCTTATATCATTTGCAATTTTCATTAAACTGACTGCTACTGTATTGAGTGTTCCACTGAGCTCAACTAAAGCATCATTTGCTGCTAACGCTTCAAATTTATTGCCTGCTGAAGTAAATGGAAGGTTAGTAATTTCTGCAACTTGGCTTGAAAAATCTTCAGCAAAACCCTTTTTAGTATTGAGTCCCGTGCCAACTGCAGTGCCACCTTGTGCAAGCTCATATATATCACTTAAAGTTGATTTTACTCTCTCTATCCCCTTTTTAATCTGGACTGCATAGCCAGAGAACTCCTGTCCTAGTGTTAGGGGCGTTGCATCTTGCAGATGAGTACGTCCTACTTTTATTATATCTTTAAATTCCTGAACCTTATTATCCAGCACCTTATGCAATTTTTCAAGATTTGGAATAAGCAAGCGGTTTATCTGGTCTGCTGCTGCTATATGCATTGCTGTTGGAAAGGTGTCATTTGACGACTGACCATAATTCACATGATCATTTGGATGTATTGGAGATTTACTACCCAAATTACCACCTAAAATCTCTATTGCACGATTGCTGATCACTTCATTCATATTCATATTAGTCTGCGTTCCGGATCCGGTTTGCCAAACAACAAGCGGAAATTCATTATTAAATTTGCCATCTATTACTTCCCTCGCGGCTGTGCAAATTGCGTCCCCTACCCTATCATCTATAACACCATGTTTCATATTAACACGCGCTGCTGCAAGTTTTACTATTGCTAATGCTTTAATCAGAGGCTCTGGCATTTTTTCTGTGCCAATCTTAAAATTTTCTAAAGAACGCTGAGTCTGCGCTCCCCAGTAATGTTCACTTGGTACTTTTACTTCCCCTAAGCTGTCTGATTCTATTCTCGTCTTTCTATCCATATTTTCCTCCTGGTGTTATGCAAACTGGTTCACTACATAATTTTTTCATGCCTACTTCTTGGTTAATTAAATCATACTAGATCCAAGTAGTCAAGTGTACGAACATTGCAATTTTCAGGTAACTTGCATGGTAGATGCAAGTAGCTGACACTGATTCACTTTATGATGGTGTCATTCCAGTCTGGAATCCAGCCTTTTCATAATCATCAAAACGTTGTATTTTAACATAAAACGGCTACTTTTATGCTTACCAACTTAATAAAATTCCTGGATCCCAGTGTTTGGGCACTGGGATGACACCCTTCTGGTGGACTCAAATCACGATGTTTGCACAGCTGTACGCTTAGTTCTGGTTGCACGCTACCATTCTTGTACATCCATAAATAGAAAATTTACGCTTTAAAAGGATCATATACATCGATTTCCTTAGAATTACTCTTTTTCAATTTTTCACTTAATAATCTTAAAATAGGCTGTAAATCACCATTAATTGATAAGCACAGCACTTCTTTATTGAGATAATTAGCTAGGTGATTCTTCTTTTCCAGAATTTCTGCTTCCCTCAATAAGTCGCATTTGTTTAATACTACAATCTCTTCTTTTTCAACAAGATCACTATTGTAAAGTTCCAATTCATTATGGATACACCTATAAGCCGAAACAACGTCATCGTGAGTTACATCGATTAAATGAAGTAAAATTTGACACCTTTCTATGTGCTTTAAAAATTTATGCCCGAGCCCAACTCCAAGGTGAGCATCAGTAATTATTCCAGGAATATCTGCTATTACAACTTCGCTATCATCCACTTTTGTCACACCTAAGTGGGGTCTTACGGTGGTAAATGGATAATCGCCTACTTTTGTATCGGAATTTGAGCAGCGAGTCAAAAATTTTGATTTACCTGCGTTTGGCATGCCAATAATTCCAACATCTGATAAAACTTTTAGTTTTAATAATACATGTTTTTCTTCGCCAGGCTGACCGTAAGTAAAATGTCTTGGTGCCTTATTAGTAGAAGATTTAAAATTAGTATTTCCAAGTCCACCTTTTCCACCCTGTGCTACTTGAAATTCCATACCAGGCTTGTCAAGGTCTACTATTATCTCTTCACTTTCTTCATCAATTATTTGTGCACCGACTGGAACTTTAAGTATAACGTCTTTCCCTGCTGTGCCAGATCTATCCCTGCCTGCACCATTTTTTCCACTATCTGCTTTAATGTGTCTTCTATAACGAAAATGAAGCAAAGTGTTGAGATTAGCGTCGCTGATGAAAACTATGTTTCCACCCTTTCCTCCATTACCACCATTTGGACCACCAAATTCAACGAACTTTTCTCGACGAAAACTTGCACAGCCATCACCACCGTCACCGGCTTTTAAACACAATTTTACTTCGTCTATAAAACCCATGCTAACCCACGATAATATTTAGCATCCTTTCCTAATGTGCTTTCTATTCTGATTAGCTCGTTATACTTCGCAAGCCTATCAGAACGCGATAGCGATCCGGTTTTTATTTGCCCGCAATTTGATGCAACTGCTATATGAGATATTGTTATGTCTTCTGTTTCACCTGAGCGGTGAGAAATCACAGCTTTGTAGCCATTTGATTTTGCCATTTCAATTGCAGCAAAAGTTTCTGTTAACGTCCCTATTTGATTTGGCTTGATCAGTACAGCATTTGCCATTTTTTCTTCTATTCCTTTGCCTATTAGTTCACAATTTGTAACAAATAAATCATCCCCAACCAATTGAATTTTACTCCCCAATTTTGCAGTAAGTAATTTCCAACCTTCATAGTCGTCTTCACTCATTGCATCTTCTATAGAAATTATTGGATATTTTTCCACAAGGTCACAATAGTATTCAGTCAATTCTTTTGAAGTAAGTCCCTTACTTTCAAATTCGTAAATTCCATCTTCATAAAAAGTAGATGAAGCAACATCAAGGCCTAGTGCAAAATCACTTTGCGCTGAATAACCTGCTGATTCTATAGCGTATATGATCAAATCAAGTGCTTCTTCAGTACTTTCAATATTTGGTGCAAAACCACCTTCATCCCCTACATTTGTGCTATAACCTTTTTTCTTAAGAATGCTACGTAAGTTGTGGAATACCTCCGCAGATATTCTAATCGCTTCGCTGAAAGTCTCAGCACCGACCGGAAGAATCATGAATTCTTGGAAATCGAGCTTATTGTCTGCATGTACTCCACCATTAATTATGTTAATGAGTGGAACCGGCATAACACTCGTCTGCTTTCCTCCCAAATATCTATATAGCGGCATTTTGAAACTGTTTGCTGCTGCTTTTGCAACTGCAAGAGACACACCCAAAGTTGCATTTGCTCCAAGTTTTGATTTGTTTTTTGTTCCATCCAGTTCAATTAATGCTTTATCAATTGCATTTTGGTCCGCTGCATTCATTCCAATGATTTCATCTGCTATTATCCCATTTACAGCTTGAACAGCTTTCAGCACTCCCTTACCACAATACCTTTTCTCATCTTGGTCCCTGAGTTCCAAGGCTTCTAATTTACCGGTTGAAGCTCCAGAAGGTACAGATGCCCTGCCTATTGCACCATCACAGAGCTCAATTTCTACCTCAATAGTGGGGTAACCCCTGCTATCTAAAATTTCTCTTGCAAATACGTTATTGATTATCTTATTCATTACATTAAACCTTAACTTCCGCAATAAGTGCTGCAGTTTCCTTTGCCAATTTAGCTATATTACTACCAGCACCAATAAATAATACTATATCACTTGGACTTGTCGAATCACTAATAAAATGTGAAATGAGCAAAGCATCATTCATAATTTTTGTGTTATTAAATCCATTACTGATTAAAGCTTTTTGTATATCATCAATCCCACAACCAGGAATAGGCTTGTCTTCTGGGGGATGAACAGGAGTGAGGATGACATAATCAAACATCATGAAAATTCGTATGAATTCATCAAAAAAATTACGAATGCGGGCAAAACGAAGTGGTTCGATAATTCCTATTACTTTTCCTTTAGTAATCGAACGTGCAGCCGTTAAAGTTGCATATATTTCATTTGGATGATGGGCATAATCCTCAATTAACTTAACACCTTTAATATCGGCAATCAAAGAGAATCTTCTTGCTACTCCTTGAAATTCCAAAAGGCCTTTTTTAATATCTGCATCGCTAATTCCGAGCTTTACCGCAACTGATATTGCAGCTAGGGCGTTGCTTACTTTGTGAATTCCAATTGCATTTGATAGTACTATGTTTTTTAAAGGGCTGGATCCCAGTGTCACGCACTGGGATGACATCTCTGTACACTTTCCTTTTGTCATTCCAGCACGTAATGCTGGAATCCAGTTGTTCAACACATCAAATTCTATGCTGTTAGCATGCTGTTTAATGTTGCTGGCTCTTATGCTACCATTCTCAAACCCAAACGTTATAGAATTACCCGCATCATAATCGATGTCTACAGAATCAGGTAAAACTGCAGAACCTGCATTATTCACGAATTGGGAAAATGCATTTTTGATATTATCAAATGTGCCGTAATAATCTATGTGGTCATTGTTGATACTTGTTATGACAGCAATCTTTGCAGGGATTTTTAGCATAGTTCCATCAGACTCATCAGCCTCGATCAGAAAAGTGTCACTCCCTCCAAGTTTGAAGTTGCTCTTATAGGAATTTAATATCCCTCCTACAGTTACAGTCGCATCAATGCCAGAATGATCAAAAATGGAAGCAATCATAGCGGTTGTTGTTGTCTTTCCGCTTGAACCTGAAACCGCTATCACATATTTATCTCTTAAAAGTTCAGCAAGCATGTCTGATCTATGCAAAACGATTTTATTGTTATTTTTTGCCGCAATTAACTCCACATTATCAGATTCTATCGCAGAAGAATATACAACTATTTGAGCTTGGCTTATATTATCAGCATTGTGACCAATGTAAACTTCTATACCCAGCTTTTGTAATCTATCTACATTGTTGTTTGACTGCGCATCACTGCCTTGAACTTTGCAATTGGAATTGTGAAGAATTTCAGCAATGGCACTCATTCCGATTCCACCTATACCAATAATATGTATTATTCCTTTTTGAGTTTTGTTAATATTTAGCAGTAGATGTTTACTCATTACTAAATTTATTATAGTATAATTTAAAATCCTCATAGTATCGAACCCTCTTACCGAATACAATGATAAAAAACCTAACCTTTCTATGTCTAATATTTGTTTTGATAAGTAGCTGCAGTTTTAGCAACAGGTTTAACTGCACTGCAGGTCATTATAAAATTGGCAGCAGCTACACAATAAATGGTATAACTTATTATCCAAAAAACTGTAAACACTATGAAGAGATAGGGATAGCATCGTGGTATGGAATAGAAGATCATGGCACACTTACAGCAAATGGTGAAGCGTTTAACCGTCACTTGATCTCTGCAGCGCATAAGACTTTGCCCTTACCCTGCTTTGTTCTTGTCACTAATTTAGAAAATGGAAGAAAGCTTGTTACAAGGGTTAACGATAGAGGGCCTTTTATTGAAGGCAGAATAATAGACTTATCAGAAAAAGCAGCTCAAG
Organism: Wolbachia endosymbiont of Drosophila barbarae; assembly: GCF_044752445.1. Taxonomy (NCBI): domain Bacteria; kingdom Pseudomonadati; phylum Pseudomonadota; class Alphaproteobacteria; order Rickettsiales; family Anaplasmataceae; genus Wolbachia; species Wolbachia endosymbiont of Drosophila barbarae. The sequence continues at coordinate 14,211 of NZ_JBIXJM010000199.1, forward strand.
TCTTAGGATTTCATAAATCTGGGCTTGCAAAAGTAAAAGTTCAATACCTAAGAAAGATGTCAGAACAATTGATACAAAATACTCCTCATTACAGAAAGCAATATGAAAAAGAAATGCAGAAACGTCATCCGAAACAAGACAGTGCAGAAAGTAAGGGATATGTTGCATTTTTTAAAAGTGCTCAGGCTGCTAAATCAGCTGCATCAAAGCTTCGCAATCAAGGAATAAAAAATGTTAGATTGCTTTTTAAGAACGATCAATATTGCGTGAAAGTGAGTTATAGGTAGTGGTGAGTGCAGAATTTGAAAGATTTGGTTAATGTAAGGAACGCTGGCTAACTATTGTAAGTTAAAAATGTGATATAAAAAAGATATCAACAATTTATAGCTATACCACCGCGATATCTCTTAGCCGCTAACACGTAGCGGAATGACGAGCTTATCGTCACGCCACCGCTAACCGTCATACCGCGATTTATTCGCGGTATCTCAGCCGCTAACACGTAGCGAAATGACAGCAATCCTACGTCATGTCGCCGCTAACCGTCATACCGCGATTCATTCGCGGTATCTCAGCCGCTAACAAGTAGCGGGATGACGAGCTTATCGTCATCCCACCGCGAACCGTCATGCCGCGATTCATTCGCGGTATCTCAGCCGCTAACAAGTAGCGGGATACTTGACCTTTACAGGAATGACAGTTGTCGTTTAGCTATAAATATTAAGAAATTTACCAAATGAAAAAAAAGGCAAAGAAACCCTAGGGTAGCTAGTATTCAAATTCTCCCTTGTCTATTTGACGTCTTTTACTGTCTTAAACACTTTATAAGCGCGTTTCGTCTTGTATAGGTAGAAACCTAAAAGTTTTATAAAGACATGAGGTGCACATAGTGCAAAAAATTAAGCATGATTTACGCCAAATACATTAAGTTTTTTGTCATTAATCCACTGCAGAGATTGCGAAGATAAATAAATAGCTTCAGTTTCATGATAAGAGGGCTGGCGGAGTTTGTCAAGTAAGTTTTTCGTTTCATCCAATGCGCTGCCAAAAGTTTGTTATGCAAGAATGCACTAGCCATTTCTCACAGATTCATTTAAACTTAATCAAGTAGGAGTATTATTAACGCGAAAAGAGTTTAATTAGAGATTTAAGTGATATGGCGCGTGAGGAAGATATAAACCAATTAGTAGAAAATGGATTTGATATTAACTCAAAAGATGCAAGTGGAATCACTCTCTTGCATAAGTTCACAAAAGAAGGCGATTTAGTTGGAGTAAAGTCATTACTAGAGCACGAAGCTGATTTCAATGTCGTAGACAACGAAAATAGAAACCCTCTGCATTACGCCATTATGCATGGACACAAGAAAGTTGCTAAACTTTTTGTTAACCAACTGACAATTAATTCCAAGGATAAAAATGGATTCACTCCACTGCACCTTGCTGCACTACAAGATGACACGGAATTAATAGATTTTTTGATAACAAAAGGCGCAAAAATTAATGAAAAAGATGTCAAAGAGGGCTATACTCCTCTTCATATAGCTTCACTATACGGTTCTAAAAAAAGTGTTCAAATTTTAATTGATAGCGGAGCAAATCTCGAATGTGAAGATAACAATTTTCGTACTCCTTTGTTTTTAACCATTTATCAATGCACTGCACATTATGACAGCAGAGCAGAAATTATAGAATATCTGATAAAGAAAGGTGCAAATATAGAAGCCAAAGATGCAGAAAATAACACTACGCTTTTCCTAGCAGCGTATAACAACAAAATGCAAATAGTAAAACTTATTGCAAAAAAACAGCAAGCAAGTAACGATAAAATTAAACTTAAAGAGTTTTTTTGCACAAAAAACAACCATGGTTTTGATGCGTTAGATTGCGCTATTGAGCATAATAATAGAAAAATGGTAACATTTCTTGTTTCAAAGGGAATAGAAGCAAACGATCAAGATTTTAATGGTAACGCTAGGCTGCATAAAGCTAGCCATAATGGTAACACTAAAACAGTTAAGCTCTTATTGAAGCTTAAGGTAAACGTTAATGCTGTTACTAAATGTAACAGAACTCCCTTGCTACTCGCAGTTAAAAAAGGCCATACACAAATTGTGAAAATGTTATTGGAAGTTAGAGCCAATATGAACATTTGTGAGCAACAAGGTTTTGCACCTCTACATCTTGCTGTTCAAAAGGATTATTTTGATATAGCTCAGTTGTTAACAGAAAAAGGTGCAGACCTTAACATTAAGTGCAATAACGGTCATACCGCAATAGATATGTTCATTAGCAAGGCTCATAGCAAAAAAAACATCGAAGAAAATTACAAAAAATTTTGTAGATTTTTGATGCTTTACCTGAAAGAGCTACATAGTAAACACAAAGCCTGTTGTATACTTTCAACCCTAGCTCTAAGCTTAACAATTATAGGCTTACCATTTATTTTCAAGCCTATTATTAAATACAGAGAAAGAAGTAAAATATATAAAAAAATTAGGGCTATGCTGGTCTACATTTAAGTACAAGAAGAGTATACAAAAAATACATAGCCAAAGCTAATACACGACAATTATCTGCTCGATGAAAATGAGATTAAATACATTTTTAATATTTTTATAGAAATCTATTAGTATAGATTTTGTATGCTGTTCTAATGGCTATTTTTAAATGCTTAATACTCCTCTTCATTATTTCTTGCACACATCTACCTACCAAGCAATATCCTATTAACATAGACAATTATAAGCACGATTATCCGTTGCAACAATATAACACCTCTTTGGAGATTAATGAACCGGCAATACCAGAAATTATGCCTTTACCAATAGAGTTTCCCGATCTCACAATCAGTAATCAGCTTATTTCTATTAATGTTAGTGAAGAAGTATCAGTAAAGGATTTGCTGATTGAGATAGGAAAACTTTCTGACGTTAACTTGGATATGGACCCAAAAATATCAGGTAATATTATTTTAAAGCTAAAAGATAAGGATATAAACGAAGTAATTCAGAGTATAGCAAATAGCGCCAAACTGCGTTACTCAACAAGTAATGGTGTAATTAGAATTGAGCAGGACTTGCCATACGCACAAAATTATTACGTAGACTTCATCAATATTCAACATTCTGCTCAAAGCAGTTTCGTCATTAATAACAATATTACTAACAGTGATGGAAGTAACGTTGATAGGGACTATAACAATGTTATGAAGTCTCAATACAGTAGTGACTTATGGAATTCATTAGAAAAAGGCTTGAATGCAATAATGGATGTTAACGGGGTGGATGATGGCGAATTCCTTTCATCCAACAGAGAAGCTGGTGTTATTATTTTGAATGCTAGAAAAGATATCCACAAAGCTGTTGAAGAATATATTAATAAGGTTAAGAAGTTAGCGTCTTCTCAAGTAATGATAGAGGCAAAAATAGTTGAAGTTGTGCTAGATGACAAATACCTTTCTGGTATGAACTTAAATGACTTACAAGATGGAACTAAGTCTATAATAAATCAAGATAACTCCATTATTAACCTAGCAATGAACTTTGGTGCAAATGATCTAGGAGATTTAGTAAAAAATTTAGACAAATTTGGCACTTCAACTGTAATTTCAAGCCCCAGAGTACATGCTATAAATAATCAGCAAGCGATGATTTCATTTACTAAAAACCATATTTATTTTACCTCCGATATACAAAAAGATACTAGAAACTCTAATCAGACCTTAATTACCAAGATGAATAGCGTCCCAATAGGTGTTGTGCTAATAATCCACCCAAGCATTAACATTGATACTAGTGAAATATTCATGGATATACATCCAACTTTATCAAGAATTAACGGCTACACTAAAGATCCAGATATAGAGTACGTCGCACAGCAGAGTAAAATGAAATTAAATAGCGACATTCCAATTGTTGAAATCAGAGAAATGAACTCTATGTTAAAAATTAAGAGCGGTGAAATTATGGTAATCGGCGGGCTTATAGAACATAGAGAAGATAAGCAAAGCTTATTGCATCAGAAATCAAAAAGGCTAGCGAATAATATTAGAACAGTAGAAACTGTCATTTTTTTAAAAGCAACAATCGTACCAACATTTGGTTTGTTAGATAGAAAAGATAAGAATTTATATATATATTAAATTATCACTAAAAATTAAATATCAAACCAACTTCAATATTGTGAGTAGATATGTCATCTGCAACAGGTATCGGAACGCTAAAGTAACGATAGCCGAGAAAGGTTTTGATTTCTGGGATTATTGAATAATCAACACCAAGTTTTATTTGATAAGCAAACCAAGGAACATTCAGTGGCATTGAATTTTGGGGTGACCCATTAATCCTTTTTAATCTAAAAACTGTTGGTCCTATACCAAGACCGATGTACGGAGCAAATTGTGTATCCTGAACGCTGGGATTATAATAGAAGTTTAACAAAAACGCAAATATACTTGCTGATTTATCAAATACCGGAGGAGAATTACTATCTTCAATATTGGCTATAGAATACGCGGCTTCAAAATCAATTTTACCATTTTCTCCAGCATAGTAACCTAAAGACATGCTGCTAAACCACTGGAAATCAATTTTACCATCAAATTGCTGTATACTTTTAATTTCATCTGCCACTATATTTTTTATTATAAAACCATAATGACTTTCAACTAAAGTTAGGACTCTTTTTCCTATTTCTTGTATACCCTTTACAAATATTTCTGAATTATCATGGTATACCTTACCACCGTTAGCGCTAACATAAAAATCAAGTTTTTTTGATTTTTCTTTTGTAGGCTCAGCTTGATCTGCAATACGTGACCACATATTTTTCTGATCAGCTACTTGGAAAACAGAAGGTGGACTACT
>NZ_JBIXJM010000200.1:0-3624 GCF_044752445.1 Wolbachia endosymbiont of Drosophila barbarae
TCAACCTCCAAACGCCCACATGAAGACAACAGAAGGGACATCACCTCATACGACGACAAGGACGAGGCAGCTATGTCGACCAGCTCGGTCGAAGAATTGGAATATAGTAACAAAAAATCAAACGTCAATATACTCCCAAAGAATATTAGCAAAAGAACAATAAAGAGATTGACGAGAAAAATGAAGCGGACGCTTTATCTCAGGAAATAAATAAGCAAGTTTTAAGTAATACCCACTTATTTGAACCAAAAGAAGATAGTATTGACCATGAGGACAACGATAAAAAGTCTTTTAAAGTCAACAAAGATATATATTCTAAGCATTCTAAACTGGTAATTGCACAGGCAATAGATGAAAAAACTGAACAACCCCCTGTATTTAAGCAAAGGTTTGGTATAAGAGGTAGAAAGTCAAAGTTTACTAAGGGTAAAAATATATCAAGAGAAGTTATTATACCAGACAAAATAACTATCAGGGAGTTATCTATTCGCATGGCAGAAGATAGCAAGAGTGTGCTAAAAATGTTCAAAGAAGAAGTCGGTGAGAGTTATAGAGTAGATGATCTGGTGGATCCAGATATAGCATGTGAAATAGTGGAAAAATTTAATCATACGGCTAAACGAGTGAGCGATACCAACAGAGAAAAAGATTTATTTTTTATAGAAGGCAGAGAAAGCCTGCCTAAAAAACCTAAACCACCAATCGTCACTTTTATGGGACACGTCGATCATGGTAAAACCTCATTGCTCGATGCATTTCGTGAATCTAATGTTGCAGAAAGAGAGTCAGGTGGCATAACTCAACACATAGGTGCTTATCAAATAACGACAAAAGATAAGCAAAAAATTACCTTTATTGATACACCAGGACATGAAGCGTTCACTGCGATGCGTGCACGTGGTGCCAATATTACTAATATAGTTGTAATAGTAGTTGCAGCTGACGATGGAATCATGAAACAAACAGTTGAAGCAATAAATCATGCAAAAGCAGCAAATGTTCCCATTATAGTTGCTATTAATAAAATTGATAAATCTGAGCCTGGTGATGTAGAAAAAATAATTAATAGTTTGCCTCAATATGATCTCATCCCTGAAGGGCTTGGTGGTGATGTTATGATTGTGCCAGTATCAGCAAAAAAGAAAACTAATTTAGATAAACTAGAAGAGACGATTTTGTTAATCGCTGAATTAATGAAGCTAGAAGCAATAGAAGATTGTCGAGCACTTGGATGGGTAATAGAATCCAAAATAGATAAAGCGAAAGGAATATCAGCTACATTGATAGTTGAGGAAGGAACGTTAAAGGTTGGTGATATATTGGTAGTTGGTACAACATACAGTAAAGTACGTAGTATGGTTAATCACCTTGGTCAAAGAGAAAAAGCAGCACTACCCTCTGCTCCAATTGAAATTACTGGTCTAAATGGTGTACCAAATGCTGGAGATAAATTTGTTGTTGTAAATTCTGAAAAGCAGGCACGTGAAATTATTGAACATAGGTTAGAGTTAATCAAGAAAAAAGAAGAAAATTTAGATGAGGATGATTTAGATATATTCAGCCGTAATAACAGTAAAATAGAAGAACTATCTGTAGTTTTAAAGTGCGATGTAACTGGTTCTATTGAAGCAATATCAAGTTCAATTGATAAACTCGGTAAAGATCAAGTGAAATTAAATATCCTACACAAAGCAGTAGGAGGGATAACAGATTCAGATGTGCTGCTTGCAGAAGCATCAAGTGCAGTAATTTTAGCTTTTAATGTAAAAGTGGACTCAAAAATAAGGGACTTGGCAAAACAAAAAGGTATAGAAATACATACTTATACCATAATATACGAGCTCATTGACGACATGAGAATGTATTTAACTAAAATGTTAAAGCCTGTTACACGAGAGGTTCGTGTTGGCTTTGCATCTGTGAGGCAAATATTTAACGTATCTAAAGCTGGTAATATCATTGGATGTTACGTAAGTGATGGAGTCATAAGAAAAGATTCTTTAATTAAGGTAATGCGTGGTGGCAAATTGGTGCATGAAGGAAAGTTAAAAGCACTACGTAGATTTAAAGATGATGTTAAAGAAGTAGGTGTAAACTTTGAATGCGGAGTATCACTAGAGGGTAATGTCGATATTAAAGTTGGAGATATTTTGGAAGCTTATCAATTAGTGCAAGAAGAAAGGGTGTTATAGTAGCTGGATATGAAAAAGGAAATTAGAAACCTAAAGATAGCATCGGTATTGCATAGAGCAATATCAAGAGTTCTAATGGAAGGTAAGGTGTTCAATAAAAATGTAGCGGTATCTGACGTAAAATTAAGTAAAGATTTGAAAAAAGCAGATGTATATATTGTGTTATCTTCATTGAATATTCAAGTAGCTGACTACTTAGATCCAGAAAAAAGACGCACTGGAGATCCTTCTGAGAATAATTGTGATATTAATACTGTTGTTAATGAAATGAACCAATCTGCATGGTCAATACGTAAATCTATATTGTGTTATGTTGATTTGCGATTTATACCTGAACTAGTTTTCAAGCCTGACTTAGCGTTCGATAATTTTGTTAATGTAAGCAAAATATTACATAATCACACTTAATTAATGCATTTCAATCGTTACTTTTCATTAATGAGGTTGCACAGTTTAACAGGTTTGTGGCTTGTGCTATTTCCCAGTTTGAGCGGTATTCTTTTAGCCTCAACTTCTCTATCGTATCAGGCTCTTTTTCTCCTTGTTTTGTTTACTATAGGTGCATTTTTAATGAGACCTGCAGGGTGCATAATCAATGACATTTTCGATAGAAAAATAGATGCGCACGTTGAACGAACAAAATATAGGCCACTTGCAAGTGGTGCATTAAACATAAAGCAGGCTTTGGCTTTACTTTCACTGTTACTGTCTATTGCCCTGGTAATCTTATTATTAACTAATAAAACTACACTTATACTTGGAATAATCTCAATGTGTATGATAGCTACTTACCCTTTATTAAAGCGGTATGTTTGGTGGCCACAATTGTTCTTAGGGTTTACCTTCAATATGGGATCGCTCATGGGCTCAGCAGCAATAACAAACCAGATCAGTATAGAATCCTTGCTGTTTTATATAGGATGCGTCTTTTGGACACTTAGCTATGACACCATATACGCCCATCAAGATAAAAAAGATGATGAAAAACTCGGGATGAAATCTACCGCATTATATTTTGGTGATACAACAAAATCTTGGTTGAAAAGATTTTATTTAATATCTCTTATGACGTGGCTATATGCTGGTATCTTATCATCATTAAATAACATCTTTTATATTGCTCTATTTGCCGTAGGGTTCATATTTCACCGCCAACACAAAAATTTCAATCCTGACGATCCCAGTCAATGCATGTCCATATTTAAAAATAACTCCTACGTAGGGTTGCTGCTCTTTTTCGGCATTCTTTTAGATAGAATTATCACCTAGGTCTCAAGAGTTTCGGCTCTAATGAAATCAATAGACTCAGGTAGCCCGCAGAAACAAAAAAACTTGCTTGACAAACTCCGCCAGCCCTCTTATCATGAAACTGAAGCTATTGTATTTGCTTTCGCCAATCTGCAGATTAAAAGGTAAGGATTACTTAATGTAT
>NZ_JBIXJM010000201.1:0-4210 GCF_044752445.1 Wolbachia endosymbiont of Drosophila barbarae
ATCCATTTCTTTGCTAGATAGCCAATCAAAATACAGTATGTGATTTTCACTTACCATTGGGTCGGCTAGGTCATCATTTTTGTAAAAAAAATCGATTATAGGAGATGCAAGCCTCTCACCTTCTTTGATATTAAAACGTTTGCAAAAGCTGCCAGCTGCGACATTTCTAACTACTACCTCAAGAGGTATTATCTTGAGTTTTTTGACTAGCTGTTCTCTTTCGTTTAGAGTTTTTATAAAGTGTGTGCTAATTTCTGCTTTCTCAAGCTTTTCCATGATAAAAGCACTAATATGATTATTAATTATTCCTTTACCATCGATTATTTCATATTTTTCCTTATTGAATGCTGTAATATCATCTTTAAAGTGCTGTATGACAATTGATAAGTCTTCAGTTTCAATAATGGCTTTCGCTTTACCTTCGTATATCGTTTTATTCAGTGACATGTTTAATTTAACTATATATTATATCAATTTACTATTCTTAGAGTATAGCCCCAAATAACTTAAAATAAACCTTAATGGCATTCAATGTTACAATATTAACCATATTCCCAGAAATGTTCCCGGGGTTTTTGAACTATTCTCTTGCCGGAAAAGCGTTAGAAAAAAAAATATGGAACCTTGAAGTAATAAATATTCGTTCTTTTGCGAAAGATAAACATTCAACTGTGGATGATGTTCCATATGGAGGTGGAGCAGGAATGGTTATGCGTTCTGATGTAGTTGGTGATGCAGTAGATAGTATGCTCTCTGTTCATAAAAACACTAAGTTTATTTACATGACTCCATCTGGAACTAAGTTTAATCAGAATATTGCCAGAGAATTATTAGAGTTTCCTCATATAACAATATTGTGTGGTCGATTTGAAGGTATTGACCAAAGGATAATTGATGCGTATACTCCTTATGAGTTAAGTATTGGAGATTATATACTTTCAGGAGGTGAGCCAGCTGCAATGGTGGTTCTTGATGCATGCATTAGACTTCTTCCAGGTGTAGTAAATAATACCGATAGTATTACTGAAGAAAGTTTTAATTATGGTGGTGGTGTACTTGAATATCCTCAATATACTAGACCTGAGCAGTGGAAGGGATATAAAGTACCTGAGGTTTTGTTATCTGGCAATCACAAAAAAATAAGTGATTGGAGGCAGAAGCAGTCTCATGTTATAACAAAAAAGCGTAGGCCTGAATTATTGAGTGGAGAGATAAATGACAAATTTACTTAAAAAATTTAACGAACAGCAAATGCAAGTGTTAGCTAAAGAAATACCAGAATTTCGTCCTGGCGATGATTTGAAGGTCACTTTTAAAGTAGTTGACGGTACAAGTGAACGTATACAGATATTTGAAGGTGTATGTATATCAAAAAGGAACCGCGGGGTACATTCTTCTTTTGCAGTCAGAAAAGTGAGCCATGGAGAAAGTATAGTGTCTCAGTTTTTTGTTTATTCTCCTGCACTGGTTTCAGTGCAAGTGACAAGAAAAGGAAAGGTTCGTAGAGCAAAACTGTATTATCTGTGCAAACTATTTGGAAAAGCTGCAAGGATCAAAGAGCGTACTACTTATGTTAAAAAGAAATCTAAGTAGATACAATAGGGAGTGATGTCAATTGTGTCATCTCAGAACTCTCTCTTGTCATCCCAGTGCTCCGACACTGGGATCCAGCATTCATTATTCTCCTTTTGGTTTGTGCTTTCATGGAAAATGTAAAAATTATTTGCAGGCAAAGCCTGCTGGATCCCAGTGTCAGCTACTTGCATGACAAAAAAGGGGAAAGTTTTTTCAAATCCTCGTGTAAAGAAAAGTAAATGAGTATAAAGAAAAAATTCCTTAAATTACTTCAGTCAAGGCGTGTACATGCTCGTATAAAAAGGAAAAATAAAAAGAACAGAGCGCTACGCTTTTGTTCTTTCACGGCACTAGTTATCTCACTTGGCTGTCCTGTGTGTATATTGTTGAGTATATTAGTTAACTCTTACAGTGCCTTAACAGTAACGAAAATTTTATTGCCAGTTGAAATAAATGCTGATCTTGCTTTGGCGAGTAATTCTAGTGATTTGCGGTATAAGTCCATTGGCTTACTCAACGATTCTTTACGTAAGGTGTTTGGAGGAACTGATTTTAAAGACGGTGACGAAATTTTAAGTCGTAATTCTTACAAAGAACTAGAGAAATTTTTTCGTAAGAAAGTAAAAGATAGTGGTGAATATGAGATCTGGTTTACCGCGTCAAGTATAATTAATTCAATAAATAAAGATAAATATTTGAATGATCGTTATGCTAAATTACTTGATTGGCTAAAAGAAAAGAGGAGAGTGAAAAAATTTTTTAATAAGTCTTTATTCCTTAAATCTGACTCTCGTGAACCTGAAAATGCAGGGATTTTAGGAGCGTTTATCGGTTCATTAATGACAATTATAGTGTGCCTAGCATTAGCATTACCAATAGGAATTATGTCGGGCATCTGTCTTTACGAATTTATGCCTAAAAATAGGCTAATGACTAATATTGTAGAAATTAGCATAAATAATCTTGCTGCAGTGCCTTCAATAATATTTGGTGTAGTGGGCTTAACTCTCTATCTTGGCATATTTGGGCTACCACGCTCTTCACCACTTGTTGGTGGAATGACTCTTTCATTTATGATGTTACCTAATATTATAATTGCAACAAAAAATGCCTTTGCGAATGTTCCTATTACGATAAAGGATGCAGCGTTTGCGCTCGGTGCACCTCACATCAAGGTGATATTAGATCACTCTTTACCGATTGCGTTACCAAGAATAATATATGGTACTGTGCTTGCAATTGCAAGGATTTTAGGTGAATCTTCTCCTTTACTTATGATGGGTATGGTGGCATTTATTGCTGATACACCTACGTCCTTTTTCGATCCGGCGACTGTTCTACCTGTGCAAATATACATATGGTCAAGCAATCCTGAAATTGCATTTGTTGAACTTGCTGCTATCGCAATTATAGCTTTATTATTGGTGTTATTTGCGTTAAATTTAGTAGCAAATTTTGTAAAAAGGAAATTCGAATTTTTTAATTTTTAGCAATTCATGAAAATCACAGTCCTATCTGGTTATGGCTTAAATTGCGAAAAAGAAACTGCATTTGCATTTATGGAATGCAGCAGAAAACTTGGTGTTGGTAATATTGAAGTAAAAATCGTTCACATTAACGATATCATAGATAATCCAGGTGAACTGAAATTAAGCAATATACTTGCAATTCCAGGGGGTTTTTCCTATGGTGATGACACTGGTGCTGGTAATGCGTTTGCTTTACGTATTAAAAATAACTTGTTGGATGAGTTTCAAGAGTTTTTATCTCAGGACAAGCTGATTATAGGAATATGTAATGGTTGTCAGATATTAGTAAAATTAATTCCAGAGTTCTCTAATCTAGCTTTAATCCATAATGATATAGGCAATTATCAATGCCGTTGGATTAGAGTGAGAGTTAATTCAAAGAGTAATTCTGTTTGGCTACGGGGCCTGAGTGAACTATATCTCCCTATTGCTCATGGGGAAGGCAAATTTTTTATGGATCAAGATATTTTGAACCAATTGATTGAGAGCAATTCCACCGCATTACGTTACATTGATAAAAATGGCAACTATGCTAACCTACAATTTCCTTACAATCCGAATGGATCTACATACGACCTAGCAGCTTTATCAGATAAAAGTGGAAGAGTGCTAGCTTTAATGCCCCATCCAGAAAGGGGAATATTTTTTACCCAGCAAGATAATTGGCCCCTTGAAAAAGAAAAGAGCAAGCGTTTAGGTGTTGCTGTGCCAAAATATGGCGATGGAATGCTTATATTTGAAAATGCACTAAAGTATTTTTGTTAAAATTTATTGATAGGGATTTATGGTCGAAATTATCCCCTGATATTGCAAAAAACTTGCTTGACAAGCCTTGCCAGTCCCCTTATCATGAAACTGAAGCTATTTATTTATCTTCTCTGTACAGATTAAATGACAAAAAAACTCACGTATCTGGCGTCCCATGTTTAATTTTTTGCACTATGTGCATCTTATGTCTTTATAAAATTTCTAGGTTTTTACCTAATATAAGCTGAAATGCGCTTATAAAGCATTTAAAACATCAAAAAACGTCGATTTAAAAAATGGATAGTGAATAACTAGCTACCCTAGGGTTTCTTTTGCCTTTTTTTCTGTTTAGTAAATTT
>NZ_JBIXJM010000202.1:0-9625 GCF_044752445.1 Wolbachia endosymbiont of Drosophila barbarae
TGACCTTACCCAGAAAAAGTAGAGAGAAAGTTAAGACGTTTTTATCATGAGAATAAATTGTGCAGGAATGCAATAGTTAATAGTAGAATGTCTACGTTATTTGTTATAAAAGATTTCTATGTATTCAAATATGGCAGTTCTGGTTTGTTGAGCGAGAAGTATCAATAAGCAGCTCCCTTTTAAGTGAACTTTTCTGCAACAGAGTTATCGTAACAACAGCCCTTATGGCTCATGCTGGAAATGATGTTTTTTGTATTCAATAGAAATTGGTAATTTTGAGAGGTATACTGTGACCCTTGATCGCTATGTAACAGCAGATTTTTATCGGGTTTGCGTTTATCAACGGCCATCAATAAAGAATCTATAACTAATTATCATGTTACTCATTAACCACCATGCGTGAATATAGGTCAATTATTGCCGCCAACAACCTTCTTTAGTTTTTATGTAGGTAATCCCAAACTTTATTTGGCTGATCAGTAGTAAAATTTTGATCCAATGTGTTCGGAGCCACAACTCGGTTGCTTATTTGCTGTTTTTTATTTTTGAACCTTCGTCTAAGCTTGGTTTTAATGCCATTTTCTTGCATAACACTTTGTACTGTTTTAATTTTTGCCTAAAGCTTTTAATTCAGCGTGAATTTTAGGGGCTCCATATCTGCATTTAGAAGCTTAATGTATTTTTTGAATATCTGCTAGAAGCCCTTCTTTTGCTAATTCTTTACTGCTTTTTTCCTTAGCAACCCATACCACCAGTACAAAACCCTACATAGTTCCTGTGTTTTATAGCAATTTCTATATAAAAGAATACTTTACTCTTTTTCTTTGCCCAGGGCTTTTTTTAAGATGTCTCTTTCTCTTATTAGCTCTTTTTTTAGATCAAATCTTTCTTTGTCATAAGGAGCCTTTGCCTGGAAATGCGTATGCTCCAGACATTTTTCCATCATATTTTCTTACTTAACATACTACCATCTATACCTAGATCTTTTGCTATTTTTGTACTTGCTTGACCTGTTTCTTTAACCAGCTTAACAGCTTCTAATTTGAATTCTGCTGTATATTCTCTTCTATTTGTCATATTTTGAAAAAACGTTTTATTTTACTCCAAAAACGTCTTAACTTTCTCTCTACTTTTTCTGGGTAAGGTCACTACTTGGATGACAGATAGTAGTGCGAAAGTCTCTTACAACTTACTTTTAATTAGTCTAACCCATGCGTGCCAATCCCTCTCACCAAGATTGCTTTCAAAAGATAGGAGATCCTTTACAGCTTTTGAGCAAATTTCTTCACTTGGAATTGATAACTCCTTATTCATTGCTAACGTTAAACATTGAGTTTTGCACGCTCGTTCTAAATGATATGTGTAGAACATTGCTTCTTGTATAGTCCGACCACACGTTATAGATCCATGATTACGGATTAACATGACAAAATTTTCTTTCAGATCAGCTATTAACCTCTTTCCTTCTGTATCGCTAAGTGCTAGGGAATTATAATTATGGTAAGAGATTTTATTGTAAAAGTGCAGTGCCCATTGACTTATAGGAAGCAGCCCATCTTTGAGAGAAGAAACCGCTACAATAGAAGGTGTATGCAAGTGAAAAATTGCTTGAATATCTTTCCTTGCTTGATAAACAAAACCATGAATTATATAGCCAGTTCTATTATATTGATATTCTTTGCCTTCAATTACATCTCCATCAAATGATACTTTCATTAACGAACGTTCATCTACTTCATCAAAACGCATACCAAACGGATAAATATAAAACGACTTTTGATCTTCAGAACGCACTGAAAGGTGAGTATATGTATGATCATCGAACTTAAGGTAGGACAAAATCTGATAGGCATAGACTAGATCCCTTTTTACTCTGCTCTTTGTTAACAACACAATCCTCTGTTAGAATCTTCTGAAGGTTTATACGCGAAAAGAGACTTGTAGTAAACTAATAAGTCTATGCCACTCTGTCTTGCTTTCTGAATACCAAACACTTTTGTGTTGTAGCTTGCTTAAAAATAGTTATCGTTATTATAGAGTTTATATACAGAATTTATGTTTTTAAATTACATAATATCTTAACTACAAAAATAATTTTCTATATAATATTTCATATGTTTTAAAGCTTCATTTTTATGTTATTATAAATGTAAGTTTCAAGATTGAAAATAATATGGTAAATATTAACACAAAAAAACAGCCAGCAGGATTTTTCATATATCTCTCTGGTCTTTCGGAAAGTGGTAAACTTTCCACAGCAATAGAATTATCTAATATGATAGACGCATTAATTGTAAATAGCAAGTTCTATAACAATGTTCAAGCTTGCTCTATATACGATGGTGTCTTTGAACGTGATCAAATACCTAAAGAAGTTCAAGATAGAATATATGGCATTATGCAAATTATGCTTCAGGTAATAGAAAATTATCCGATTCACTCAAAAAATTACATATTTATTGATGAGTTGATGGAAAATAATGACCAGAACATGAGGATGTATGATTCAATAGTAAGGCTTAGTAAAAAAATGAACACAGAAATCCTTCCTGTGGTACTTAGGTGTGATCTACCGACATTACAAAAGCGTATTGCATTAAAAAGGCAAAGAAAAAATAGGAAGGTGATTAATCTAAATAGCATGATAGAGCAATGTAGGATTAACAATTTATTTACACCACCGAGTGCTATAGAGATAGAAAATTCAAATATGAGTATAAAAGAAGTAGCTCAAGAGATAGTAAACCAGATGCACAAGCTTAGCCAAATTGCGTGTATGCAAAAAAATAGTCTATAGCAATTTCATATACTGAGGCTCATTTAAATATAGAGCTTCAACTTCATTTAATTTTTGCTTGTTCTTCAGTCTATAATGAACTAATAGCCCTGCATGGCTAGCATTTAAATTGCAATCCATATGTGTACTGCTTGTAGCGTAACCAGGGTCACATGCTGCAGTTGGACCAGACAGCGGCAATAAATTGAAATCAAATAACTGTGTATAAAACCCTTGAGCATTTTTGATTATAGCTCTGATATTTTTTTTGCTATTTGCACAAAGCAAAGATATTGCGTAGGCTTGAACTTCCAGCGCACTAACCCCGTATAACGGCTTATTTGTAGCAAGATTTATACCTTGTGCAGCTGATATACCAACTCTAATTCCAGTGAAACTTCCTGGTCCAACTACTACCGCCAAATGATCTATTTTATCATAATTATAGTTGTGCTTATCAAATAAAGTACTTAGTATTTGAAAAAATGATTCTGCATGACTATTGCTGGTGGAATTGTGCTCTACAAAACAGTTACCATCATAATCAACTATTGCTATTGAACTACCAATACCTACAGTATCAATCGCTAAAATAGACATTACTTAAGCTTATCATAGAGTTTTGAAAATATTATAGTAAAGGCACCATTACCCATAACATTTGCTGAAGTGATTATTGGATCAAACACTATATACAATGCTGTAATTAACGAAAGCATTTCTGGAGAGAATTTGAGATATTTCTCAAGAATAGGTAGCATTACCATAATTCCTCCTGCCGGCACTGCCACGATAGCAAACTTAAATAACAAAAAATAGAGAAGAAAAGTTACATAATCTATTGTGAACAATGAATAACCGGAGGCAATTATCATTGATAATATTATGATAAAAAAGCAATCACCTACTAAATGAAAGCTAGCAGTTATTGGTACAACAGACGATGCTATGTCAGGTTGCTTTACATTTTTTTTGCTTCCTTCAAGAGTAAGTGGCATAGTTGCATTACTAGACATTGTGCTCATTGCAGTAATAAATGCCGGTATCATATTGCCTATACTAGCTATCCAGCTTGTGATCTTGAATGAATTTGCTGCTCCATATAAGAGGAAAACATAAAGGTAGGTTGCAGATGCTATAATAATGAAAATTATTGAGTAATCCTTAAATATTATAGATAAAACTTGATCATGCTGCATTTTTAAAGCAAGCCCAAGTACAAATATTGGAATAATCGGCGTCAAAAACGTCTTCAAAATAAAGAGAGTTAAATCTAACATTTTGTTCGAAAGCTCTTTGCTTTTCTTGGGTAGCAGTGTGGACACTACTATGCTGGACACAAATCCACAGGCAAGGGCATAAAAATTAGAAAGCAATGCAGGCAGCCTAAACGACCATAAGGGAACAATTGTTTCTTCATACGTTATATCTTGTATTGAATGAGTGTTTTGTATGATAAAATGCCCAACAGAATAAGCTATTAAACTTGAAGCCAGATTTGACAAGAAGATCATTATAATAAGTAACAATATGAACTTTATAGCTGACTGCTTAAGATTGTTAACACTGCTAAAGATTAACGCAAAAATAATAAAAGGCATTATAAATAGCAAAACCTCTTTTATACTCAGGCTCGTTGAGTACAAGAAGGTTTTTGCTTCCATTGGAACTAAATGACCAAAGAATGCAACTGAAGTGATGACCGTGAGTAAGATTAATAGTTGTAGCACGTTCTTATATACCAATGTCCTATGGACATATATATGGTAAGTTAGTTGTTAAGTAAAGCAAAACTGTCTAAACTGCACAGCAAATGACGTAATGAAAGTAGCTGACACTGGAATGACAAAGAAGAGTGAAATTAGCACTCACTTATTATTCGTGTCGTTTTCAGTAAAAGCCTCCTCCCATGTGCCTTGAGTTGCTGCACGGCTATACTCTGTTACTCTATTTTCAAAGAAATTCGTATGTTCCACGCCATTTAGTATTTCATCAAGCCACGGAATAGGATTATCATTAACATCATATATGGACTCAAGACCTAATTGCATTAACCGTCTGTTTGCTACGTAGCGTATGTAATTGCGCACTTCTTCTGCAGATAGTCCTTCAACGTCTCCGAAATTAAAAGCAAGCTTTATAAACTCATCCTCAAGCTCAACAATAGTGCGGCATGCAGAATATAATTCCTCTTTAAACTCGTCGTCCCAAATTTCATTATTCTCTTTAATAAATGTATTAAACAACATGATAATTGAATTGGTGTGCAAAGTTTCATCACGGGCTGACCAGGCAATTATTTGTCCCATGCCTTTCATTTTTCCAAAGCGTTGAAAATTGAGCAAAATTGCAAATGATGCGAATAACTGCAACCCCTCGGTAAATGCACCAAACACCGCTAGAGTTTTAGCTACATGTTTTTTATCGTGTTTTTTGCTTTCCTCGAATTCTAACATGTATTCATACTTCTTTCTCATAGCATCATACTTTAAGAATGCTTGATACTCGCTTTCTGGCATGCCAATTGTGTCTAAAAGATAAGAATAAGCTGCAATGTGTATAGTTTCCATATTGGAAAAGCTTGCAAGCATCATGCATATTTCCGTTGGCTTAAATATATTTGAATAATGCCTCATGTAGCAGTTATTTACTTCAATGTCTGCCTGAGTAAAAAATCTAAAGATCTGGGTTAGTAGATTTTTTTCTACACTTGAAAGTTTAGTTTTCCAATCCTTTACGTCATCAGCAAGCGGAACTTCCTCAGGTATCCAATGGATTCTTTGTTGCTGCAGCCACGCATCATACGCCCAAGGGTAATTAAAAGGTTTGTATATTGGATCTGCTTCTAACAATGACATAAGACACCTATTATTTTCTAAAGTAAATATTATATTAAGTGATATTGAGAATCAGTCAATTTAACTTTTTTGAAATTTGACGGCAGATAATTTATTAGTGTATTATAGCTTCAAGTAATTTATCAACAGAAATGCGAGTATTAATATCTTTTATTTTATTATTTACAGTGAGCTGCACTCACACTATTCACAATCACGGAGCTCCTGGCATTAGTGTTGAATTGTGGAGCAAGATAAAAGTAGGTGACGATAAAGAAAAAGTGGTTCACACTTTAGGATCACCAACATTAGTATCAAAGTTCGATGACAATGTTTGGTACTATGTCTCATATAAAATTAAACAAGCCAATTTTTTAGGAAAAAGGAAGTATAGTAGTAAGTCTCTGCAAATTTCATTCGACCAGGACGGTAAAGTTGAAGATACAAAAGAAACTGACATCTTAGAGAGATCTTTGGCTGTTTCTGATTGAAAGTTTGCTCAGATCTTCCTACGTCATACCGCGGTTCATTCCATAACTGTACGAACATTGCGATTTGGGCCTACCAGAAGGGTGTCATGAAAGTAGCTGACACTAGTTCCTTTATGACGGCAGTGCCCAGACTACTTGGATCCAGGAAACTTAATTGCAAGTAATGCATTGGGTTTGGTAAGTATGGGTTTTGCGTTATAGAATGAAGCACTTTTGGTGAATTTGTAAAGAAAACTGGATCCCAGTGTCAAGCACTGGGATGACACCATTTGTTGTAAACTCACTTTTACTCTATGGTTATACTACCTTGCTGCTATCTTGAACGGATACAGTGGGCTTATTAAATTATAGAATTACTTTAGCTATAGAATAAAATCTAGTGTTACTTCACGCCAAATGTGGTGGTGCTGAGTAGGCAAGCCGGTCAATGGGCTACATTTATATACTGCACGCATTGCATTATCTGCTATCGACCTGAAAAGTGGATTATTTCGATAGGAATCACTGTCTGCTACATCCGCCATAATTATCTCGCCTTGACTGGATAACAATAAGTTAATTTTTATATTAAAATTTTCTTTGTAAGCTATGCTTTCAGGAATGCTCCAGCATTTTGTGAGCTTTTCTCTTATAGAGTTAATAATTTCTGTTACAACTAATTCATCCTTTTTGCTCTCAACGCTTTTTTCGTTTCCTATTTCATTTTTTGCCCCTCTAACATCCCTTCTTAGTTTTTTCTCTACACTTTTTTTTCTTTTTGGAATTGGAATGAATTCTTTACCCTCGTTAATAATGACTTCTTCTTGCATTTCGATAATTTGCCTCGGTTGTGCTACAACAGTGTGCTCAACTATTTCTTTTTTCCTTTGTGGTATAGGAACAGCTAACGTATCATTCGTTTGGGCTTTTGTTGAAGATAACGAAAAAAGCAAAAAACAACATAAAGACAAAAAAAGAATATAATTCGAATAGAAAAAACGCATATGTTAAGCAGCTTGTTTTACTGGTTTAAAGCTAATATTGCACGTAAAGTCAATATATTTTAGTTGATGGACGAGTTTGAAGTCAATAAGGAATCCCTTCAAAGCTGAAGGCAAGCGAAAGATTGTCTTCTCGACAGACAAAGGAATTGTATAATGGATTAAAAGGAACCGTATGACAAAAATTATAGCAAAAGAATATACAGAATTTTTAGAGCAATTGAAGGATCATATTGCAACAAACCGTTATAAAGCAGCACTTGCAGTAAATAGTAAGCTTATTTTGCTTTACCACCATATTGGTACAGAGATCCTAAAACGCCAAAAAGAACATACCTGGGGAGCTAAGGTAATTGATCAATTAAGTAAGGATTTGAGAAGTACATTTCCAGAAATGAAAGGCTTTAGCATGAGAAATCTGAAGTATATGCGTAAGTTTGCCGAAGAATATCCTGATGTTGAATTTGTGCAGGAGCCTCTTGCACAATTAACTTGGTATCACAATATCACTCTTTTGGAAAAAATAGAAAGTCATGAAATAAGATTATTTTATGTAAAAAAAGCTATTGAACATACGTAACATTATGGTGATGCAGATAGAACTTGGCCTTCATAAACGGCAAGGTAAAGCAATTACAAATTTTAAAGAAAAACTGCCTTATCCAACATCAGATCTAGCAAATCAAACTCTTAAGGATCCGTATATTTTTGATTTTTTAAGTATAGGTAAGGATGCTCATGAAAGAGAAGTAGAAAAAGGACTCGTAGGGCATATGGAAAAATTTCTGTTAGAACTCGGTGAAGGATTTGCATTTGTTGGTAGACAATTTCATTTAGATGTTGGTAATAAAGACTTTTATATTGATTTATTATTCTATCATTTAAAGTTACGTTGCTTCGTAGTGATTGAACTGAAAGATAAGGATTTTAAGCCGGAATATGCTGGTAAAATGAATTTTTATCTTTCTGCAGTTGATGATTTACTGAAGCACTCGACAGATCAACCTTCTATAGGGTTAATCTTATGTAAATCTAAAGACGATGTACTTGCTAAATATACACTCCGAGACATGAACAAGCCAATAGGGCTAGCAGAATATCGAATAACTGAAAATCTACCAGAGAACATAAAAACAGCTTTACCGACGATAGAAGAATTAGAAGCTGAATTATCCAAAATTTCAGACGAGGAAAAGTAATGTTACTAAAATCATTCAAACAATTATTTAGCAAACCAAAAGCTCAGTATGAAATGCATCAGGCTCAGGAAGAAGAGTGGCAGCCAATAACTTACTCTCTCATAGCCTTGAAACTTTGGAAGCAAACAGTAACGGAGTAAGTGATTTTTATGGATTACACGCTCTAGGTGCACTATCCTATATATCATACGGTCAATACACTCTAAATGAGATGGAAAGATGAAGGCATCATTATAGCTGCTAAAAAATACGGCGATAAAAACTTAATTCTTTCTCTATTTACAAAAAATCATGGAAAGCGCAGGGGATTAACTAAGCTAACAAACAATAGCAATTATAAGTTTCAGATAAGTAATCTATTACATGCAGAATGGAGTGCTAAGTCACCTGAAAATCTAGGTTTTTTTAAGTGCGAATTAATCGAATCTCCATTCCATCATTTCTTTCAAGATAGGTTAAAAAGCATTACTATTGTTTCTTTCTCCTCTATTTTAGAAAAAGTGCTTCCAGAAAGTGAACCCTGTGCCATGCTGTATGACAATTTTCGATATTTCATCGATGTAATTAAACACAACAATCAGTCTTGGCAAAGCCATTATCTTAACTTAGAGCTTCTGCTTCTTACGCAATTGGGATTCAAGTTAGACTTATCCAAATGCGCTGTAACAGGTGTTAAGGAAAATCTGCAATTTATTTCTCCAAAAACTGGTAGAGCAGTGTCAAAAAAAGTAGGAGATTATTATGCAGATAAACTCCTACCTTTTCCACAAATGTTGCATGATGTATACAATAATACCCTACAAAACAGCTACTCATTCCAAGAATTTCAGTTAGGACTGAAAGTCACAGGATATTTTTTAAATAAGTATCTATTTTTGCAGTTAAATGTGAAATTTCCAGAGCTGAGAAACCTCATGTTGTCGCTTTAATCCTAGTTATCATTTTTTTGAAATCATTTCAGAAATCTATAGCTAACCCAAGCAACACGTCATACCGCGATTCATTCCATAGCTGTACAAACATTCATTTTTGAAGGTATAGCATTTCTCATAATAGTCCGAACAGGTCATAGGAAGGCAGAATCAACAGCACGACGAAAGGATTCGAATAGAGGAATGTTTTTCCTGGCTCTGTTTTTTATAGCAAACCAATGATGCTCAATTTTGTTGAAATCTGGAGAATAAGGCGGCAGATACAAAATTTCTGCACCAACCCCTTTAGCAAGCTCGATAATCTTATCAGACTTATGAAAAGTAGCATTGTCAAGAATGACAGTCTGTCCAGGTTCCAAGATCGGTGTCAAAAATTGCTCAAACCATCCATTAAAAACATCCATATTACA
>NZ_JBIXJM010000203.1:0-6886 GCF_044752445.1 Wolbachia endosymbiont of Drosophila barbarae
TGACCTTACCCAGAAAAAGTAGAGAGAAAGTTAAGACGTTTTTATCATGAGAATAAATTGTGCAGGAATGCAATAGTTAATAGTAGAATGTCTACGTTATTTGTTATAAAAGATTTCTATGTATTCAAATATGGCAGTTCTGGTTTGTTGAGCGAGAAGTATCAATAAGCAGCTCCCTTTTAAGTGAACTTTTCTGCAACAGAGTTATCGTAACAACAGCCCTTATGGCTCATGCTGGAAATGATGTTTTTTGTATTCAATAGAAATTGGTAATTTTGAGAGGTATACTGTGACCCTTGATCGCTATGTAACAGCAGATTTTTATCGGGTTTGCGTTTATCAACGGCCATCAATAAAGAATCTATAACTAATTATCATGTTACTCATTAACCACCATGCGTGAATATAGGTCAATTATTGCCGCCAACAACCTTCTTTAGTTTTTATGTAGGTAATCCCAAACTTTATTTGGCTGATCAGTAGTAAAATTTTGATCCAATGTGTTCGGAGCCACAACTCGGTTGCTTATTTGCTGTTTTTTATTTTTGAACCTTCGTCTAAGCTTGGTTTTAATGCCATTTTCTTGCATAACACTTTGTACTGTTTTAATTTTTGCCTAAAGCTTTTAATTCAGCGTGAATTTTAGGGGCTCCATATCTGCATTTAGAAGCTTAATGTATTTTTTGAATATCTGCTAGAAGCCCTTCTTTTGCTAATTCTTTACTGCTTTTTTCCTTAGCAACCCATACCACCAGTACAAAACCCTACATAGTTCCTGTGTTTTATAGCAATTTCTATATAAAAGAATACTTTACTCTTTTTCTTTGCCCAGGGCTTTTTTTAAGATGTCTCTTTCTCTTATTAGCTCTTTTTTTAGATCAAATCTTTCTTTGTCATAAGGAGCCTTTGCCTGGAAATGCGTATGCTCCAGACATTTTTCCATCATATTTTCTTACTTAACATACTACCATCTATACCTAGATCTTTTGCTATTTTTGTACTTGCTTGACCTGTTTCTTTAACCAGCTTAACAGCTTCTAATTTGAATTCTGCTGTATATTCTCTTCTATTTGTCATATTTTGAAAAAACGTTTTATTTTACTCCAAAAACGTTTTAACTTTCTCTCTACTTTTTCTGGACTACTCCGAATCGGTTGACAAATTGGACATTTGATAAGCATAATTTGGAGCTTCTTGTGTAATGACTATATCATGAGCGTGACTCTCTCTTAATCCTGATGCAGTAATAGTAACAAATTTACAATTTTTTTTCATCTCTTCTATATTCCTATTACCAGTATACCCCATTGCAGCTTGCAATCCGCCAATCAATTGATGGATTACTCCTGAAGCTGGACCTTTGAATGGAACTCTTCCTTCCACTCCTTGTGGAACTAATTTGAGTTTTGAATCTTTATCTTGAAAATAACGGCTAGCTGAACCTCGTTTCATTGCACTAATAGATCCCATTCCTCGATAGCCTTTATATGCTCTACCCTTATACATAATAATCTCACCTGGGCTTTCGTCAGTGCCAGCAAAAATCGAACCAATCATCACAGAGTCAGCACCAGCTGCAATAGCTTTTGCAACATCTCCTGAGTATTTTACCCCACCATCAGCAATTAGTCTGACGTTTCTTGCTCTACACGCCTCTGCAACATTCTTGATTGCAGAGAATTGTGGCACACCAACACCTGTAACTATTCTGGTTGTACAGATTGATCCTGGTCCTATTCCAACCTTCACTGCATCAACACCCGCATCAATCAACGCTTCAGCAGCCTCCTTTGTTGCAATGTTTCCGCCAATTAATTGCGTATTAGGATACATCTTTTTTATTTCCCTAATGGTATTGATAACGTTTTCGGAATGACCGTGAGCAGTATCCACAACAACTACATCAACTTCTTCTCCGATCAAAGCTTCACATCTTTCTATACCATCTTTTTTACCAGTGCCAATTGCAGCGGCAACTCTGAGACGCCCTTTACTGTCTTTACATGAATTTGGGTATCTATTGTATTTTTCAATGTCTTTAACCGTAATTAAACCTATACAACAAGAATTTTCATCTACGACCAAAAGCTTTTCTATTCTATTTTCATGCAACAATTTCATTGCTGAGGCACTATTCACTCCCTGCTCCCGCACTGTCACTAACTTATCTTTTGTCATCACTTCGGAAACTTTTACATTCATGTTCTGGTCTTCAATAAATCTCACATCTCGGTTAGTTAAAATTCCAACTAACTTGCGTTGATCGACTACAGGAATGCCAGAATAATTGTGCTCTCTCATTAATGAAATTGCTTCCGCAACTGTTTTATCCGGTGAAATCGTAATTGGGTTATACACGATCCAACTTTCATATTTTTTCACCCTTCTCACTTCTAAAACTTGTTCATCTATTGATAAATTCTTATGTATGCAACCTATCCCTCCATGTTGGGCAATAGCTATTGCAAAGCCCGATTCAGTAACAGTATCCATTGCAGAGGATATGAGAGGGATATTTAGTTCTATACTGTTTGTTAAATAAGTTTTTGTATCTGCATCGCAAGGCAATATATTAGAATAGGCTGGCAAAAGAAGTATATCGTCAAACGAATAACAAGCTTCCATTTTTTTCATAGGCTTTATTTAAAGCTTATACGCCAATTAATTAAATTGCAATAGGCAAAATTAGCTAGGAGCCTTTAATTGTATAGCTCTAACTGTTTTTAGGAGATAGAAAAGCTATATAGTTGCTAATACATTTTATTGCAAAATAAGCATTCTACATTATTTGCCAGCAAACAAAACTGCTCAATAGTTAAGTTTTCTGGACGCTGGTTTCCGCTCAATTTAGCGTTTTCAAGGACAGTTTCAGCGTGGTTCGTTATATTTTGCAAGCTATTTCTCAGCATCTTTCTTCTTTGAGAAAAAACAGCACGTGTTAATTTTATTAAGGTTTCCAAGTTTACTACAAACTTTGGGGTAGGCAAAGGATTTACTGTAATTACTGAAGAATGTATTTTTGGTCTTGGAAAAAACTCTTTAGGTTCAATATCAAATTCCTTTTTTATATCGCATAGTAATTGGCTTAGCACTGATAAGGAACCATAATCTTTAGAATTGGGTCTTGCCGTAATGCGATCTGCTACCTCTTTTTGAAACATTAATGTCAAGTTCGTAAAAAATTTTATATTATTTAACCACTTTAAAAATAACACTACCGAGATATTGTAAGGCAAGTTAGCAATAACTTTAACTGGGCGCTCTATCAGCTCTTCTTCTATAACATGCAGTGCATCTGCTTCTATAATTTTATACTTTCCTTGATGCTCATTTAGCAGTTGATCATGGTGTTTTACTAAATCTCTATCTTTTTCTATAGAAAGTAGAGACTTTGGATTATGCACCAATATTTCTCTTGTTAATGCACCATATCCAGGACCAATTTCAATGACATTAAAATTTTCCAGACTACCAGCTAAAGCGACGATTTTTTTTGTTATCTCACTCGATAAAATAAAATTTTGCCCTAGACTCTTTTTTGGCTTCAGTAAAAATTTTTTCATATTATTTTCATTATACAGTATTTTAAAAATTAGTTGACTAAAATTCATTGATAATTGTATATTATTAATGAATTTAACGCCGGCTTAGCTCAATTGGTAGAGCAACTGACTTGTAATCAGTAGGTTGTCAGTTCAAGTCCGACAGCCGGCACTCTCACTCATATAAGTAAAGTTGATGTCCTTTTTAATAGTAGCAAACTGGAAAATGAATGGAATGCGTTCTTCATTTGTTGACTTTATAGGCAAACTTAACAACAAGAGCAACGAAATTACCTCTAAGCTAGTGATTTGCCCTCCTTTTACATCATTTCCAAGCAGTATAGAGTTGAACAATAATATTAATATAGGAGCACAGAATTGCCATCATAAAAAGTTCGGTTCTTACACAGGTGAAATTAGTGCAGAAATGTTAAAAGAACTAGGGTGTACTTACGTAATACTTGGGCATTCTGAAAGGGCTAATGAAAAAGATAGTGAAATAAAACTTAAGTCGCAAATAGCAATAGAATCAGGCTTACACCCAATTATCTGTGTGGGTGAAAATTCAGAAGATTATAAGAATGAAAAAACAAAAGAAGTAATAGAATATCAATGTAAAAACCGCTTGCCAACACACGGTGAATATATCGTAGCATATGAGCCAATATGGGCAATAGGCACAGGATGTGTACCAAGCAATGACGCAATTGCTGAGGTGATAGAGGTAATAAAATTGTGTACTGGTAAAAAACACATTATATATGGTGGTTCAGTCAGTTCAGAAAATATAGAAAATTTGCTCAGTATCTCAAATTTATCAGGAGTTTTAATTGGCAGTGCAAGCTTAGATTTCAATCACTTTTATAAAATTATACAACAAGTTGAAAAAAAGTTTTCTCTTATCAATTCTAAAAGTAGATAAGAGGGAATTACTCACTATAGAAATAGGGCTATCACGGGCGTCTCAGTAGATTCCGCTAACGCGTACTCCCTAGTCATACCGTCACGGTATCCGCTAACACGTAGCGAGATGAAGGTTGTCAAGGTGACACTGGTTTCCATACAAAAGTGGTGTCATCTAAGTAGCTGATACTGATTTCTATCCAAGACGCCAGTGCCCAGACTACTTGGATCCAGAAGACTTAATTTCAACCAAGTGGCTGCATAATAAAGGCTGGATTCCAGCGTCACGCGCTGGAATGACATCTTTCTTGGTGGACTCAAATCATAATGTTCGTACGGTTGTGGGCTTATAGCTTAGAAAATTAACGATATTTTATTCCCCGGTGAACGCTCTATTTTGTTTTCCAACTCTAGTTCCAAAAGAGCCATTAGAGCTATGTTGGTAGAAAGTCCGCTTGCTAATATAAGTTCATCTATATCAACAGGTACAGAGTTAATATGATCAACTATAACAGATTTTGCCTGTTGTAATTTTTCTTGTTTTTGGTTAACAGCACAGTGCTCAACATCAAATAGGTTTTTTTGCTGCGGAGGTAAACTAAACCTAACACTCTCTATTATGTCATCAGCGGACTCGATAAGCTTAGCACCGTTTTTAATTAAATAATTACTACCACTACAGCGTGAATCTAAAGGAAAACCAGAAACTGCAAACACCTCTCTCCCTTGATTTAAAGCAAAATCTGCTGTTATTAGAGAGCCAGAACGTTTCGATGCTTCAATCACTGCAACACCCAGCGATAGACCAGATATAATTCGATTCCTTTGAGGAAAATATTGAGGCTTTGGTTTAGTAGCAAATGGAAGCTCAGTAATTACTAAACCACCGTTCTCAGTGATTTTTTTATATAGATCAAAATTCTCTTTTGGATACACCACATCAATTCCGCTTGCTGTAACAGCAATAGTGGGGTGATTTTTGTATATTACACTGTTTGCTGCAGTATCAATTCCTCTTGCAAGTCCAGAAACGATAATAAAACCAGCTTCGCTTAAATCAAGTGCCAACTTATTGGCAAAATTTCTTCCATTCATTGAAGAGTTACGCCCACCGATTATTGCAATTATCTCATGGCTTAATAATGATATATCACCAAGTGCAGTTATTACAGGAGGACAATTCGAGATATTTCTTAAAAGATCAGGGTAATCTGGGTCACATGCGGGTATAATTTTAGCTCCAATTTTTTCTGCATTATTGATTTCTTCTCGTGCATCTTGAATGCCATACACCTTATTATTAGCCACCTTATTGAGATATTTCAACACCTCATCTAGCGATCCATGTGTTCTTAGTATACTAAAAAACTTTATTGGTCCTATAGTTCTAGCCAAGCTTAACCATACTTCTAATTCTTTGTTGTTCAATTTATTTATCTTCATAAAAGGCTTGAATTTCTTATCAATTTAGTGTACCCAAGATAATGCAAATATACAGTGTTTTATGACGCATTTTGTTACAGATAAATGCATAAAATGTAAATATACGGACTGTGTGGAAGTATGTCCCGTTGACTGCTTCTATGAAGGTAAAAACATGCTCGTGATTAACCCAGATGAATGTATTGATTGCGGAGTGTGCATACCTGAGTGTCCAGTAGATGCAATTGTAACTGATGATTCCATAAAAGATATTTTAGAACTAGATGAAGAGTTGCTGAGCAGCGAACAAAAAACTTTCAAGTTATTTTACGATATAAATGTAGAATACTCACAAAAATGGCCAAATATCACAGCTAAAAAGCAACCTCTTTATACAGCAGAAGAGTATAAGGAAAAAAAGGATAAAACAACTTATTTTGATGAAAATTTAGAATAATATTAACAAAGAAAAAGATCAGACTCCTTGCATAACCATATGAAAAACTAGCAACTCACTCTTTTTTGTCATTCCAACGCGTGACGCACAATCGTACAAACATTGTGCTACCAGGAGGGTGTCATCCCAGTCTGGAATGGCTTTGTTGCATCGCTCAAGTGAAAAGAACTGGCAGTTACTGACAAAATTCATTATAAATAGCCATTTAACTGTTGAAGAAAAAATATGCCACAAAAAATGAGAGTCAGTAACTGCCATGAATATAACAAATTTCTCCAAGAAAGAGGAAGCATTTTTTGTTATATCAATGACGCCATAGAAAATTGGTACGAGAATTGTCCAAAAATGCAGGGCGGCAACTATATTTATAGTGATAAAGTTGTGATTTTGGTGCATATAATCGTCAGTTTCTTTAGAATTGGTTTAAGACAAACAGTCGGGTTTATAAAAGGGTATTTGCAACAAATAGGAAGAGATTTGGCAGTTATCAGCTATTCACAAGCATCAAGAAGGTTTAAGAAACTTAATATTAAGATAAATGATTGCAGAATTGATAAAAATA
>NZ_JBIXJM010000204.1:0-15340 GCF_044752445.1 Wolbachia endosymbiont of Drosophila barbarae
AGCTAACTCGGGGATTCTTTGTCTTTTTTTCTGCTTGGTAAATTTCTTAAACATTTGCAGCGTAGGTTAGTTGCAATTAAAAGCAGCTAAATCTTGCTTGTCAAACGTTTAAAACATAAAAAACGCCAATATTTTAAAGCAGATAATAACCCCAGGGCTTCTTTTGCCTTTTTTTTCATTTGGTAAATTTCTTAATGTTTATAGCTAAAAGAGCCCAAGAGAGGTCAATGCCCCTGTGATGTCATTCCAGTGCTTGACACTGGAATCCAGCCTTTATTATGCAGCCACTTGGTTGAAATTAAGTCTTCTGGATCCCAGTGTCAAGCACTGGGATGACAAAAAAAGGAGGCTACTCGGATGACAGGAGAAGGTACTGCCGTCATAAAGGAACCAGTTTCAGCTACTTTCATGACATCGTTGTAACATTGTACCATATTACAATTTAGCGTTTTTAGTAACTAAGAAAAGTGCTTCCCCCTTTTAGAGCACTGCATATAATAGAATTATATCGCAGTGCATTGCGAAACAAAATTCCCAATACTACAGGAGGCTTTATGAATAAGAAATTTCTCTATTCACCATTGTCAATAAAAAGCATAGGAGAAAACGGTGTATTTTCTGGTTATGCTAGCGTTTTTAATATAGTTGATAAACAAAATGATCTGATATTGCCTGGAGCATTTAAGAAAAATTTAAACAGAAATAAAATAAAACTCCTTTGGCAGCATAATCCTGACGAACCTATAGGTAGTATCATAGATATTTACGAAAATGATGTTGGTCTATATATAATTGCACATTTACTTTTGGGTATTCAGAAAGCAGAAGAAGTGTATTTGATGCTCAAAGCTGGAGCAATTAACGGACTTTCCATCGGCTATATACCTATAGAGTATGATGTTGATCATAAAAGCGGAGCTAGAGTGTTAAAACAAGTGGAATTATGGGAAGTCAGTTTGGTCACTTTTCCTGCAAACTTAGCTGCTCAGGTAATCAATGTGAAAAATCAGAACAATGAACAGGAAATGTTAGCAAGAGCGATAGAAAAAGCAAATGCTGTACTTACAAACACGTGTATTTCTGCTTATAGCTAAAGTGACTTGGTTTACCGATAATTTGAAAAACAAAAATTCGTCATCCCGCTACTTGTTAGCGGGATCTAGAGATACCGCGGCGGTATGACGTAGGAAAACTTTTCTTGGATTAGCTATAAAGTGTATTAGGTGGGCAAAGACTTTACCATAATTTGACACCTGCGTTAGTATTTATTTAACATTTACACTAACATATATAACTTTATCGCTGTTAAAATTTTCTGTAAATTAAAGTTAAAAAACAAGGTAATTTTATGTCAAATATTAATAATACGGCTAATTATGAAATTAATGTTAAACGAAAGGAAAAAAAATACAGTTGGTCTACTGTATTTGCTTGGTTGTTTCTAAAAACGATTGGACGAATATTGCCCAAGAGATGGAACAGATGGGCAGAAAATATTTTGTACTACGATAAAACTACTGCAAACAATGAAGTTCAAACTGATGCTTTTAAGACAATAGATGGAAGTGTTCAAGTTGACTTAAAACCTGAAGTAGCAGTAAGAGAGAGCAAAAGTGGAGTAATAAGTAAGGATGGAGAGGTTCAAACTAATAAAGTAACATTTCACGATATAGCAATGCAGACCGAATACGTCGAAACAACGGATAAAAATAGTGATCAAGCACAGCAGGTTGAAGACTTACAATCAAAAAATGGCTTATTGGAAGTGAAAATTGAAGAATTGCGATCTATAATCATAAGGCTTAAAGCGGACTTACAATCAAAAAATAGCTCGTTAAAAAAGGAAAATAGAGAATTGCAATCTATAATTATAAGACTTAAAAAGAATTATAGAGAATTGGTAGAAGTTACAGATAAACAAGAGAAAGAGTTTTTAGTAAAGTTGAAGGCAAAATCTGAGATGATAGGGTGCCAGGGAAGAGAATTAACTGAACTCAGAGCAGAATTTACCAATAAAATAAACGAGCTTTTTGAAAGGGTGGAAGAAGTCAGGAAAGAAAAATCGAAGAAAAAAAAAGAAGAGTTACAAGAGCAAGTTGAACATCTGAATGCAAAATTAGAAAGAGCAAGAAATGTTGCAATATTTTCTATTGGAGAGCGTACAAAAACACTTGATGAAAATCTGACATTAAAAAATCAACAAATTGAAAGTTCACCAGCTAAAGATGAACAACAAAATGGGAAGTTAACAGAGAAAGATACACAAGGGCAAACAAAAACTAAAGCGCCAGATACAGTGAGTACAGTATCTACTGCAAAATCAACTACTGGTTCTATGAAGTCAAAAATTCCAAAGGGTTTATCTAAGCTTCGTGGGAATGAGAATTGCGATAAATTTTTATCTGATAAAAATAAAGAGTTGAAAAAAAGTTTTTCTGAATTTGAAAAGAAACACTTTTGCCATAACGTGCTTAATGAAACTATAAAGTCTCTATCAAATCAAGATGATGGCAAATTTGAAAGCAGTAAGCTGCTTGAATTATTAAAAAGTAATTTGAAACAATCCGCAAGGGAGATCATAGAAGCTAAGGTTAAAGAAGTTGTCAACGAACATTGTAACATTGGAAAAAATATGGGTAAAGAACTACGAGATGACACGTTAAAGGCCAAGTTGTCACCTTCTGTTAGAAAATGCGTAAAAAAATTAGAATTTAACAAACAAGAAGGGGTAAATAAGATTGTAGACTCTATCTTGCATAGCTTTAATAGCAAGAATAATAATAATAACGACTCAGGAGAATTGCTTAAAGAAATTGTTACAGGAAAATTAACAGAGGCTAAAATGAAATGTTTTTCAAATAAGATTCAAGAGTTACAACTGGCATTAAGCATAAGAGATAAATTTTTATCTCCAGATCAGGGAATGTGTAATCAAACTCAAGGAGGAGTAAACGAATATCAATTAACAGAAAAAGCTAAAAAAGAATACACACCTAATTCCTCGATGAGTCACACTAATATTGCAAGCATACATTCATTGAACAGTCGGAAAGCAGTTAGAATAGGCCCTTAGCATAAAGCACCAGCTCCTCTTTTGTTAAAGTGTAGGAGCTATCTTCCCAATGTTGTTTTAGCAATTCCAAGTTTCTACCTAAACTTTTTCCTGGCTGGTGACCTATACTTATTAAATCATCGCCAGATAAAGGAAATTTTGGAATATTGAATGTGTTAGCAAATGAAATGTATTCATCAACATTTTCTCCAGACTCAACACCACAAATTTTCACTAAATCACAATATAATTCTCTACCAAATAAAGATATGTATTTTTTTTGCTCTTTTTCTGAGAGTTCTGTTTTGATATCGTTGGATAGTAAAAATAGCAGCTTTTTCTTTTGCTTGTTCGAAAGACGTAAAAATTTGCTTACATATTCTCCAAGACTTAGCCTGTCATTTTTTTTAGTAGTCCTAAGGAGTAACGCTAATTTTACTAGTGCATCAGTGCCCAAAAGAAGTGACGAAGACAGAATTTCGCATTTTACTTCTTTTGGGATAATCTTTTGCAAAACATCAGATTCTTGCATGCTCTTAAGTGTTG
The DNA here is from genome assembly GCF_044752445.1 of Wolbachia endosymbiont of Drosophila barbarae. Lineage (NCBI taxonomy): Bacteria > Pseudomonadati > Pseudomonadota > Alphaproteobacteria > Rickettsiales > Anaplasmataceae > Wolbachia > Wolbachia endosymbiont of Drosophila barbarae. The sequence continues at coordinate 3,599 of NZ_JBIXJM010000204.1, forward strand.
GAAAAGGATCATTGCACTCCAGCAATTTAAGTATTTCATCTCTTATTCTCTCTCCAGAGAGGTTTTGAATCATATGCGAATGCTTTTTGCATACGTTTAGTATTTCATCACTCAAATCTCCGACACATATTTTTGCATGAAAACGAAATGCTCTTAAAATACGTAGATAGTCTTCTTTAATTCTATCTTCAGCGTTGCCTATAAAGTTTAACCTTCGCGCTTTTAAGTCCTCTATACCACCAAAGTAGTCATATATATGGCCATGCTTATCTGCATACAGAGCATTAAATGTAAAGTCGCGCCTTGAAGCATCCGCTTGCCAATTATTGGTAAATTCTACTTTTGCATGCCTACCATCACATTTCACATCATGCCTTAGTGTTGTGATCTCAAAAGATCTTTGATTTAGAACCGCAGTGATAGTTCCATGTTTTAAGCCAGTTGGAATAGTTTTAATATTACGGAGTTTTAGCGCTTTAATCGTTTGATTGGGAAGCAAATTAGTAGCTAAATCGATGTCGTGGACATCACGCTGCAAAATTGAGTCTCTCACACACCCGCCGACAAGCCTAGCCTCACCACCAAATTCCTCTATGGCATCAATAATTAAACTAGTCTCATGGTCAACTTGCATTTAGGTTAGTACGTACTGCAAGCTCATATTATATGAAATGCTTGCAAAAGCCCTATATAAAAATATACAGGGCTATGAAGATTTATTTTACACTTCCAATTATGATATTTGTTGTTGATGAAATGTTTTTTCTGTTCTTGATTCCTCCATACTACATCTTGGTAAACTTGAAGGGTTTTGCTCTTCAGAGCACTCTATGCGCTGCTTTATCTCACTAACGCACTGCTCTACAACATCACCAATTTTTCCATCAGCATTTTCTGCCAATAACTTATCAAATCCCTTTTCAACCTCTGCTCTCTCAGAGATATCCTTTGAAAGGTTACAATATTCTAAGATCTCGTCTAGCTGCAGTTTTTTTGCTAATAGGAAATCTTCTTGTTCTTGCTCTTGTTTAAGTTTGGTTTCCTCTTGCAGTTGTTTTGCTAAACTTTTATTTCTATCAAGCAATGGTTCGAAATGCAATCCGCCTTTGTTTATTATATGCACAATACTACTATCATCATAATCAACTTTATTGTATTCACCTGCACTTTTTGAACCTGAATTGTCTATTAATTCATGCAAAGACAGATCTTGGTTATCAACAGTCTGGTTCTCTATAACATGTAGCTTTACCTTATACTTTTCACAAAGTATTCTGCCTTCAACGTCAGGATCACCCCACCTACTGTTACGCATAATGTCTGCTGTATAATCATCTACAGTTTCACTACGGTGCTGGCCATTGTTATCATGACTATTGACAATTGCATTTGTAAACCACTTTGGTGGATTCTTTTGCGCAAATTCCCTACAATCATTTCTTAATTTTTCGGCAGTAACTTGCTCTCCTGTCTGTTGTTCTAGACTTTGCCTGAACGAGTCAAAAAAACAGCTTCCATTACCAATTGCTTGCCCTACATAGAAATTGTCAGGGTAAGGGTTACTATTTAAAAGAGTTATTTCTTGTCCTGAGATCCTGGGCCTTTTTATTCCAACCTCAACACCATGAAAGTCACTTGGTAGTTTCCGTTTCTTAGCTGTAGTCATAGTTTTACCTTAATTTAAGCTATATATTACTATACCAACAAAATTGTCAATAAGCGACTAATTAAGTATAGCAGAAATTTTTAAATTATGCAATAGTTATAATTTTACATAGCAAATATGAGTTTTAACTGCGGTATAGTTGGGTTACCAAACATAGGAAAATCAACCTTATTTAATGCGCTTACAGAGTCAAGTGCAGCCGAAGCTGCAAATTATCCTTTTTGCACAATCGAGCCAAATATAGGCAAGATTTCAATAAAAGATCAACGTTTGAAACAAATCGCAGCAATTGCAGGCTCAGAGAAGGTAATCTACAACCAATTAGAAGTTGTAGATATTGCAGGTCTGGTAAAGGGTGCGAGCAAAGGCGAAGGGCTCGGCAATAAATTTTTAAGCCATATCAGAGAAGTTGATGCCATCGTTCATCTGCTCAGGTGCTTTACGGATGACGATATCAGCCATATACACAGTAAAATAGATCCAATATCAGATGCTGAAGTGGTAGAAATGGAATTAATCCTAGCTGATATTGATAGCATAGAAAAAAGGCTTCCTCAATTGGAAAAGAAAGCAAAGCAAGGTGATAAAGAGCTAAAGAGACAACTTGAATTAATGCAAGAGGTACTGGCTACTTTAAAATCAGGTAGACCTGCAAGAAGTTTGGAGAATATCGATGGAGATGAGATGAAGTTGCTTCAATTGCTGACAACAAAGCCCGTTATGTACGTTTGCAATGTTGAAGATACAAATGTTATAACTGGCAATGAATTATCTAAAAAGGTAGAGAGAATGGCAGAGGAAAATAAAAGCAAATTTTATTGCATTTCAGCAAAACTCGAAGCAGATATTGCAAATCTTGATAGTGAAGAGGAAAAACAGAGTTTTTTATCAGAATTTGGCTTACAAGAATCAGGGCTTGATGGAGTAGCGCGTATTATGTATGAAGTGCTGAGTATGATAACTTTCTTTACTGTAGGGCCAAAAGAAGCACGAGCTTGGCCAGTAAAAATAGGGTCAACAGCCGATAAAGCAGCAGGTGTAATCCACACTGATTTTGAGAAAGGCTTTATAAAAGCAGAAACGATAGGCTTTGCAGACTACATAAAGTATGGAAGTGAACCGGCTTGTAAAGACGCAGGAAAAATTCGCTTTGAAGGCAGAGATTACATCGTGCAAGATGGTGATATAATGCACTTTAGGTTTAATGTGTAGTTTATTATGCAGCCACTTATTTAAAGTTAAGTTTTCTGGATCCCAGTGTCTGGGCACTGGGATGACATCTTCCCTAGCGGAGATTGCTCTCAAATCACAATGTTCGTACAGTAAGCACTGACCACTTTGCTTCAATATTTGCGATGCCCCTGAACAGATACAAAAAATCTATTGTTTTTTTATAAATTAAATCCTAAGGCATTTTTTACTGTAGATTAATCATTTGATTATAGTATCATTTTAATTAAGCTTATGCTTGGGATATTTATGAAGAATATTTTATATTTTATATTATTAGCTGTCGTATTCGGATCACCCATCCTGTTTGCCGTAGAGCAGCTTGAAGAAAAGAAAATTGGGTCAGTTCATAAAAACGAAAATGTAGGTGCAAGAAAGCAAGATTTACTGAGCAGCACAAATCAAAAAGATGAGTTGAAAAGCAACGTCGATGCTAAACAAACACAAGAAGCTGAGAGCAAAAGATTAGACGGCACTACCGATAAAGAGAAACTGCAACACAACGAGAACAAAGCTTTCGTGGTTGAAAAAACTATAAGTGAAGGTGAAAGGATTGATAAAGATTTGCCAAATGACCAGCTAGAAGGAAGCACAGACAAATTTGCTCAAAATTTACCAAATGTGGCCAATAAAGAAGTGAATAAAGATTTGAAACCAGAGCCTTTGCCTTTAAGTGCTGATTTAAATGAGAATACAGCTAACCCGCAAAAAAATCTACAAGCTGATCAGAAGATCGATATAAAAGATAATGAACTTTCAAAAAGTGATGCGAGTCAATTATTAGAGGGAAAAAAAGAAAAAGTAGAGAATCAGTCTGAAGAAAAAAAAGTGAAAGAAACAAACAGTAATTCCAAGGACCGCAATAGAGTAAAACCTATAACTAAAAAAGATGAAGAAGAGCAAAGTGAAAAGAAAAGTTTACAAAAATGGACAAAGCTAAACAGAGAACCAATAAAAGAATGGGGTCATAAAGACATACAAAGCAAGTCAATATATAAACGACAATATGATAGCCTTAATGAGCATCTTCCTACAACTGTGTTTATTGATGATTACAGTAAGCAATTTTTTTACTGCATTAAGAAGAACAACTTAACTTGCTTAAGAGGAGTAATAAGTAAGCTAGAAAAAATTGGATTAACAATTCAAGAGATACTAAGATTTAGAAATAAATTGGGTGATACTCCTCTCATTTATTCAGTTAAACAAGGTGAGGTAGACATAGTGCGCTTTCTCTTATTACAAGGTGCTGATCTTAGAGTAGTTAATAATAATTTTCAATCCCCAATTGATATAGCAATCGAAAAAAAGCAGGTCAAGATAATAAATGCGATTGCCGAAATGATGCCACACCTTTTGGAGGATAGAAAAATAGACAATAAAGAAAGCTCAGCAATGTACGATTGGGTTGTGAAAACGAAAGAAATACAGTGCGATAAGCAAGATGATTAGATTTTTGATATTAATTTTAGTTGGTCATTTATGTTATGGAAACGAAATAAATGATGAAAAAAATCCGATTAGTGATTTTTTAAACGCTCTGCATGATGTAAAATATGTATCTTACAGCAAAAAAGACTTTGCTGAATTTTTGGTGCAGTGCCACAAAGAGGGCGTGCCAGAAGATTTTAAGAAAGGTTTTGGTTCTAACTTAAATGGAGCTAATTTTAGTCAATTATATCTCAATAAATCTGTTTTTGATGGAGTAAGTCTAATTGGTGCTGATTTTTCTAACACCGATTTATCAGATGTGTCTTTCATTGATGTTGATTTACGTGGTGCTAATTTCTCCAATGCTAATTTACATGGCATTAAAATAAAAGGTACAAATTTGAGTTTTACAAAATTTGTTTCTGCAAATTTAACAGATATCGTATTTGACCAGTCTAATGTTAGTTATGCTGATTTTATCAGTTCCGATCTCAAAAAAGTAAGTATGCACAATGTAATTGGTGTGCATACTAATTTCTCGAATGTGAAAATGAGTTTTTCTAGCTTATCAAACTCGAATGTTAGCTACGTAAATTTTAGTGATAGTGAAATAAACGATACCGTTATGCAGAAAAACAACCTTGATAATGCAAGTTTCTTTGGAGTGGATGCATATAAATTAAAGATACAATTTTCTTCATTAAAAAATGCTAACATATATGGTGCAGAGTTAAAAGAATCAGACTTTACAGGTAGCAATCTTTCCGATGCCTGCCTTAATTCTTCTATCATAATTAACAGTAACTTCGACGAGGCTAATTTAAGCAACACACAAATTTCCTATGTGAATGACGATAATTCAAGTTTTGTTCAATCTATACTAAATGGTTCCAAGATAAAACATGCATATGTTTCTGAAGCAAATCTTCATGATGCTGATTTATCCAATATTGATTTTAGTTTTAGTGAACTGCATCAAGTTAATGTCTCTAATGCTGACATTCGTCACGGAAAGTTTCATAATACTAAAGTTGCAAATTCTAACATGAATGGCTCATTTTTTGACCATTCACTATTCACCTCTGCAAAGATAGAAGATTCAGACCTTTCTACAACTTCAATGTATAAGATAAAAATCCAAGACTCTCAAGTTTATAACAGTACACTTTCTCGCCATAATATTGATTCCAGTGAAATAGAAAATTCAACACTCTTTAATTTATTAGCTGATAATTCGAGCTGGTCCAATTTAAAAGTAACTAATTCAAATTTTATTGAAAGCGATTTCAGATCTTCTTTGCTTCACGCTAATGCCTTTAGGAAAACTAGTTTTTTTCTTAGCAATTTGAGTAATTCAACAATTAGTGATATGTCTTTTCTCTCTTCAAGCATATATAAAAGTTCAGTTGTTGATGCTCACTTAACAGGTTGCAAATTTGATAATTCAATTTTGATTGACAATAAAGGACAGAAAAAACTTGCAGGTTCAGAAAATGCTATAACTTCGATTAAAGATTTGCAAGAGAAAATATCACAGGGTGAAAAATTTAATGTAAATTATTCTTACTTTGAATTTAAGAATATGAATTTAGAAAATGCCGATTTTTCTAATTCAACATTGAGTAGAGCAAAGTTTGTAAACGTTAATTTGAATAAGGCAAATTTTGAAAAGACCGATTTGCGCTATACTGTCTTTGATAACTCTTCTCTCATTGGCACCAACTTATCAAATTCTAATTTAGAAGGTTCTAGCTTTTTAAACTCTGATCCAAAAAGCACCATGTTAAAAAATGCAAAGAAAAATGACCGTAAAAAGTGAGGGCGTATTATTGGTTCTATCCTCCCCTTCTGGAGCTGGAAAAACTACTATATCAGCAAAATTACTTGAGCAATCAACTAATTTAGTTAGGTCTGTTTCTATGACTACGCGCAAGCCTCGCCCCGGCGAAATAAATGGAAAAGACTATTTTTTCGTTACCGAAGAAAAATTTCACGAGTTATGCAAAGCTGGCCAAATGCTTGAATACGCCAAAGTTTTTGAGAATTTTTATGGTATACCAAGAAATTTTATAGAGCAAAACTTAAGCAATAGAATAAGCGTTTTACTCAGCATAGACTGGCAAGGAGCATTTCACTTATTCAAGCTCATGAGAAAAAAAGTTGTGAGTGTTTTTATACTTCCCCCTTCAATGAAAGAACTTAGGTTGCGTTTGCAAAAGCGTAATAGTGATGATGCAAGCGAAATAGAGCGCAGATTAGCCGAAGCTCAAAAAGAGATAAGCAAACGTGATAAATATGATTATGTAATAATCAATGATGATATTGATAAAAGTGTAGAAGAGATAAGCTCCATACTAAATAAAGAAAGACTTAAAAAACTAAAAGAAAAACCAAGTCTGGAAGACTGATAAAAACATCAATTTGGATATTTGCAGCTATAGTTTCTTATCCTATTTTAGCCAGTAGCACGTTTCGCAGTTTAGCTATATTTATTATTTTTTAAGATTAAATGGTTAAAATAGTAGCAACTGTTCAAGTGAGGTTTAACTATGACGGCAAATTTTCTCACAGAAATTAATTTTCTGCCTTTCCACCTATATTTTGATCACATATACAACGTTTAGCTCAATTTAAAAGTCAAACTTCTTGGTTGTTAGTTTAGTGCTGACAACTTAAATAGCTTTTAATATTGAGGTTTTAGTATGGGTATAGATATAACTGCACTAACTACTAATGCAGATAAATTAGGTGAATGCATAGATAAAAATAAAAAGCAAGAGCAGGATAGAAAAGACGAGCAATTGCACTGCACTATAGAGAGAAAGGTAAAAAAAGAAGAACACAAGCGTGAAAAACCAAGAGGTCAAGATGGAACCCTCAAGAAGTGTAAAAGGTTATTTGAAAAAGATGCTAGTCCTGAAGTATTAACTAAATTAGAAGAATCACTTAGAGAACAAGAAAAATATTATAGGTATTATGTCCAATGCTTCCTTCCAGTGCTAGATAAAGCAATAGAACGATCGAAAAAAATATCAAATGAAACAAAAGAGCGAGTAAAGCAAGCAATTTCAGAAATTACTTATAATAGCAAATATTGTAACCAAAATGATCGTAGGGACAGTGGAATTGAAAGTGACTACAGTAGCGATGCTGGTGATGATTATGAGAAACATTCAATCAGTAACCCTAATACAGTAAATGAAGATCAAGAAGTAGAGAAAAGCAACGAAATAACAAATAGCAATGCTCTATTACTAAAAGCGATCAAAAATGGAAATAACAGGAAATTTGAAAAATATCTAAAAGATTGTACGGATATTAGCAGCATAAAAGATGAAAAAGGAAACAATATTTTACACCTTATCGTATCGTTGGAAAAGAAACAGAAACGCAAGTTTCTAGGTATTCTAATAAAAACGGTCACCAAGAAAGATCTAGCACAACTCATTAATAGTGAAAATCAGACCCCTCTTCAGGTGGCACTAATTAACAAGATAACAAAAGAAAACCATGAGTTTCACACAATCCAAGATAACGATAACACACTTAAGTTTCTTACAAAATTGTTAGAGCATGGAGCCAGCCATGATCAGTTAGAATTACCTGAGGAAAGCTTAAAAAAATTGTCTAAGGGGCAAAATGAATACTATTGTAAATTTTTAAAGAAATTAGCTAAAAAGGCTGAGCTAAAGCAGGAAATAAAAACCAAGACAGAAGCAAAAGTTAAAGAAATTGTAGCACATACCATAAATACTCCAGATAGTAATGATAATTATCTATTACATCCAGTAATTAAAAATAGTGATAAAAAACTTTTTAAAGAACTATTGGAAAAAGGTGCGGATATTAGCCTTAAAGACACAGATGGTAACAATGCTTTACACTTGATTGTTAAACCTGAAACAAAACAAAAACTTAAACTTCTCAATATATTGCTAGAAACAGGCCAAAAAGAACAATTTATAAAAGCTGTAAATGATAAAAAAGAAGGGCAAACACCGCTCCATCAGATACTCCAGCGCATACAAGAGAAGAGTGAGAACCGATCACTTAAGAAATTTGAAAAAACTAAAAGGTATGAAACCCTAGAACTATTGCTAAAAAACGGTGCAGATATTACTGTGCAAGATAAAGATGGAAAAAATGCTCTGCACTATATTGCTTTACTAAAAGGAGAACAAAAAGTTACATGTTTAGAGTTGATTTCAAATAAAGATGATGCTGTAAATACTACTAACAAGGAAGGGCAAACACCGCTCCATCAGGTACTCCAGCGCATACAAGAAAAGAGTAAAGAACCTTCATTGAAAAATAAAATAAAGAATGTAATAAAAAAAGAATTTAAGGATACTGGCAGGTATAAAACCTTAGAGTTATTTCTACAAAATGGTGCAGATATTACTGTGCAAGATAAAGATGAAAAAAATGCTCTGCACTATATTGCTTCATTCAAAGGAGAACAAAAAGTTACATGTTTAGAGTTGATTTTAAATTCGGTGGAAAAAGAGAAATTTAGTAAAGCTGCAAACACCGCTAACGAAAAAGAACGCACACCACTACAAGTAGCGCTAATTACTAAGACGACAAAAGATAAACATAATTTGGTCAATCCTAAGAGCCGTGATAACACGATCAAGTTCTGTGTAAAATTATTGCAAAATGGTGTTGACCCAAAGCAGTTAATACTACCCGAAAGATTATGGAGCAAAGAGTATTATAAAACTATAAAAGGAATAGAGAAATCAATGGGTAGAGCGCTTATTCCAGATGATATGAGAACTGAACTGAAGTGCAACTTTGGCAGGAAGTTAAAAGCACGCGATATTGTGAAGTACATCAATAATGTTGCTTGTAAAGCAGTGACAACGCTTGTATTTGCTGCTTTAGCCTGTGCAGCAATATTCAGTGCTTCTCAAGGAATTATTACAATTGCAACTGCCTCATCTATTATAGCAGTTATTGGAGTTTGTTATCTTATTTACTTGAATTTAGAAAATATTTATGAAGGATTTGGAAAAATTAAAGGAAAGTTTACTGAAGAAAAGCAACTTACACTTCAAGATAATGCACCAAAAAATGATACACAATGCAATAACTCTGTTAAAGATATAGAAAATAAGTCCAACGATTTAGAAGAGCAAGAGGTGCAAAAATCATCAAATCAATCAGAGCATACTGAGAGTCCTCCAGACACTAAAATGAGTGCCATATCAATAAAACTCGTTGAAAAATTGTGTAGGGATAGTGTAACTAGTAAACCCTCTTCTCTGGCGCTATGAAATCAATCTCACCGCTCAGAGTTTTTTCAGCCACTTTTTTATAATCAATTTTTACGTTAACTTGCCCTTTCTTTTCTTCAAGCCACGCTATAGTGTGCTTCATCCAGTTTTTGTCATCACGTTCAGGAAAGTCTTCACGAGCATGGGCACCTCTGCTTTCCTCGCGATTAGCTGCGCATTCCATGGTAATAACCGCTTGTGGGATCATGTTAGCAAGCTCCAGTGCTTCAACTAAATCACTATTCCACATCATACTGCGATCCTCAAGTGAAATATCAGGCATCATTTTTGCTACCTTTTTTATAGCTTTTTTGCCTTCTTCTAAAACTTCAGCAACACGGAAAACTGATGCGTATTTTTGCATAGTGTTCTGCATTTCACCGCGTATTTTTGCTACTTTTAGCCCACCGGAGGCAAATCGCATTTTATTAAATCTATCTACTATCCAGTCTGTGCAGTCTGAATGCAATTTTTTATGTGGTGTACCGGATTTTAGTTTCTCTCTTGCTCTGAGCGCTGCAGCTCTGCCAAAAACCACAAGATCAAGAAGCGAGTTAGAACCAAGTCGATTTGCACCGTGCACAGAGACGCACGCAGCTTCTCCAATTGCAAATAGTCCATCTACCACTTCTTCCTTACCTTGCTTCAGCGTGAGCACTTCTCCATAATAATTGGTTGGAATGCCACCCATGTTATAGTGAACAGTCGGAATGACCGGTATTGGATCTTTAGTGACATCAACTCCAGCAAAAGTCCTTGCGGTTTCGCTGATGCCCGGCAATCTGAGTTTTATTACTTCCGGATCAAGATGCGCTATAGTTAAATACATATGATCTTTTTTTGGTCCAACCCCCCTTCCCTCTCTAATTTCAATTGTTATTGCGCGACTTACCACATCACGGGAAGCTAAATCTCTTGCTTTTGGTGCGTAACGTTCCATAAACTTCTCGCCCTGAGAATTAACGAGGTACCCCCCTTCACCACGGCATCCTTCTGTCATCAAGCACCCTGAGCCATATATTCCTGTTGGATGAAATTGTACAAATTCCATATCTTCAAGTGGTAATCCAGCCCTTACTACCATGCCATTACCATCACCTGTGCAGGTATGCGCACTTGTTGCAGAGAAATAAACACGTCCATATCCACCTGTTGCTAACACCACTCTATGCGCACGAAATCTATGTAATGTGCCGTCGCATAGCGACCAAGCAAGAACTCCGCAGCATGTTTCGCTATCCATAATTAAATCAATCACAAAGTATTCAACAAAAAATTCAGCGTTGAATTTAAGACACTGCTGATATAGAGTGTGAAGGATTGCGTGCCCAGTCTTATCTGCTGCCGCACAAGTGCGCTGCGCTGATTTTCCTTTACCAAAGTGAGTTGTCATTCCACCAAAGGAACGCTGGTATATTTTGCCATCTTCTGTACGAGAAAAAGGTACGCCAAAATTTTCAAGTTCAATAACAGCTTTAGCAGCGTTTTTACACATATATTCTATTGCATCTTGATCACCAAGCCAGTCTGAACCTTTTATTGTGTCATATGCATGCCAGCGCCAATCGTCTTCACCGATATTACCTAAAGCTGCACTAATTCCGCCTTGTGCTGCAACTGTATGACTTCGTGTAGGGAAAATTTTAGAAATGCAGGCAACTGAAAAATTAGTTGCAGCCATCCCAAGCGTTGCTCTGAGCCCTGCTCCACCTGCACCTACTACTACCACGTCATACTCATGTTCTATGATCTCATACGCTGACTTATCCATATTTACTTATTTTATCATTACAGGCTTATGATATCACAGAAGTAGAAAAAATCTATCAAGTTTTCTATAGTTAAGACGTCATGCCGCCGCGGCGCTAACAAGTAGCGGGATGACAGCAATCCTACGTCATACCGCCGCAGTATCTCAGCCACTAACACGTAGCGGGATGACGAGCTTATTGTCATGCCGCCGCGAACCGTCATACCGCCACGAACCGTCATACCGCGATTCATTCGCGGTATCTCTAGATCCCGCTAACAAGCAGCGGGATGACGATTGTCGTTTAGCTATAAACATTAAGAAATTTACCAAACGAAAAAAAAGGCAAAAGAAGCCCCGTGGTTATTATCCGCTTTAAAATATTG
>NZ_JBIXJM010000205.1:0-2882 GCF_044752445.1 Wolbachia endosymbiont of Drosophila barbarae
TCCTTTCGTCGTGCTGTTGATTCTGCCTTCCTATGACCTGTTCGGACTATTATGAGAAATGCTATAATTAACTAGGGGGTTAAAATGGTAAAAGGAATTTTGTGCAATTGGTTAGGTGTAACAGAATTGCAAGAAAGTCAAAAAATTGATGCTGAGCAGTTTGAAAAAGTTTTTGGTGCATTAAAAGAATGGCAAGAAGCTCAAAAGATAGATGTTGAGCAGTTTGAAAAAGTTTTTAGTGCATTAGAAGACAAGATTGGTACTAAGCAGTTTCAAGCTATGCAAGAGCACTTAAACGGCCTGCAAGAAAAAGTGGAAACACTTGCAGAGGCAGTAGCAGATCAACAAAAAATAATGGCAATTTGTATCATAGTCAGTGCTGTTGCCGCAATAGCAATAACTAGTTTTGTTGCATTCTGTATCTATCAGGGAGTTAAGCTTGATAAAGAGAAGAAAAACGACTTATCTAAAGATACGCCAGACGCAAAACTTAGTAATGTAGATACTACCGATGGTACTGAAAAACTACAGAATAACTTAAAAGTTGCAAACATATAGCTGCATAACACTTTTCTTGAAAAGGTGTTACGCAACTTGTAACACCTTACTCTTCTCTTAGTCTGCGTAGGTTTTTTTGATAGCAAACATATCACTTTTTAGAAAAATATTTGTATTGTAAAGTTAGTAAAGATTCTGGTTTACTTAAAGTTTGTTAATTGCTATCTTTTAAAACACGATATTTACTATAGCACCATATGCTTAGGGTTTTTTCTAAAATTTTATTTATATTAATGTTTTTGGTTTCTAGCTTTTTTACTGTGCATAGTGCTGAAGCTAAATCTAAGCTCAGTAAGAGATACATACCTCCTGGTAACCCTGGTGGTGCAAACTTTCATACAGATGAGGATTTTGCTGAGTCATATAAACTGTATGAGAAGCGTAGGGAATTGCTCAAGAAAAAAAAATTACAAGATCGAGCTATAAATAAAGAAGATCTAATCAAAAAATTAAAAGAGAAAAAAATTGCTAGTCTTGATAATGAGCCAAATGACATGGAAGCTTGCATAGTCGACGATGAAGAGAGCACTATGATAAATCAGCATGGTATTAATATCGCACGTTTAAAGGGTGCTGTATTTATAGATCAAGAGCCAGTTTCTCAGTATGAAAGTAAACAGCATGAAAGTGAACAACAAGAAGGGAAGAAAGTTACTTCAACACGAGAAAAGAAAGTTTCTCCTATAAATATCACTATAAAAGAAACTCCTTCAAGAAGAACGTGCTCACATGATTCTATTGCTAATTTGGATAACGTAGATGCTTATAGTTTGAATGGTTCAAGTTCGTTTGGCAGCGTAGCTGACACAGTAAAATAGTATCACAATTAATAATATGCTAGATACAGACCTGATATTGAATGACGATGCATGTGAATTATCGCCAATTTCCAGGCACAAAACTCATGTTGTAGAAGTTGGAAAAGTAAAGATAGGCGGAAATAATCCTGTAGTTGTACAATCTATGGCGCTTGGTGTGCATATAGATTCTGATAATATAAAAAGTAGCGCAAAACATTATGCAAAAGAGATAACAGAACTAGCGCGTACAGGTTCAGAATTGGTGCGAATTGCCTTGAACTCAGAGGAGGTAGCAAGAGCAATACCTTATATAGTAGAAGAGATAAATAAAGAAGGTTTTGACGGTAAAATATTGGTAGGCTGCGGTCAATATGAGCTAGATAAATTAGTTCAAGATTATCCAGACAACATCAAAATGCTGGGTAAAATTAGAATCAATCCAGGCAATATAGGCTTTGGCGACAAACGTGATGAGAAGTTTGAAAGGGTGATAGAGTATGCAATAATGCACGATCTTCCGGTTAGAATTGGGGTAAATTGGGGTAGTCTTGATAAATACCTTTTGCAAAAATTGATGGATGAAAACTCTTCGCTTAGTAATTCAAGGCCTTCTGACGTTATACTGCGCAAAGCACTTGTAATGTCTGCTCTTGATAGTGCAAAAAAAGCTGAAGAAATTGGTCTAAATTCAAACAAAATAATCATTTCATGTAAAGTTAGCAAAGTACAAGATTTAATTTTAGTTTATATGGCACTTGCAAAATCTTCCAATTATGCGCTGCATTTGGGTTTAACTGAGGCTGGTATGGGCAATAAAGGTGTGGTAAATACCGCAGCAGGGCTTACTTATTTATTGCAAAATGGCATTGGAGATACAATACGGGCTTCTTTGACTCAACGTCCTGGTGAATCGCGTACTAATGAAGTGGTGGTGTGTCAGGAAATATTGCAGTCTATAGGCTTGCGACACTTTAACCCTCAGGTTAATTCATGTCCTGGTTGTGGGCGCACGAGTAGCGATCGTTTTCGTATATTAACTGAAGAGGTGAATGGCTATATAAAAACTCATATGCCGATGTGGAAGAAAAAAAATCCAGGTGTAGAGCATATGAACATTGCTGTTATGGGATGCATAGTAAATGGTCCTGGAGAAAGCAAACACGCAAATTTGGGAATCAGCTTACCTGGATATGGAGAAAAACCTGTTTCAGCAGTCTACAAAAACGGCAAATATTTCAAAACTTTACAAGGTGATAATGTCTCTGAAGAATTTAAGGCAATTATTGATAATTATGTGAAGAAGCATTACACGTAACCTTTCACGGTTAATTAATAGATAAATCGCAAATAAAAAAGAAAATTAAACCTTGTTTTTCTTTTTTCGTTGGGAATGTTCAAAAAAGTGTGTCAAACCGAAAAAAAAGTAATAAATTGATATAAAAAAAATGGAGGTTTGACTGACCTTACCCAGAAAAAGTGGAGAGAAAGTTTGGAATGTTTTTCACAAAGAGAATGATGAATCAA
>NZ_JBIXJM010000206.1:0-2074 GCF_044752445.1 Wolbachia endosymbiont of Drosophila barbarae
ATCCAGCAAACATTGCTGCAGTTTTCTTTCTCACCAGCTCTGCATCATCATATTGATCAAGCTCATAAAGCTTCAGCAGTATATTAGAAAGCCAAGGCTCCCCTCTAATTTGCCCAGGTCTTAGTGGTCTATAAATATGTAAAACATCGTTTGCTGGTACTCTCACTGATTCTCCAAATGAGCCTTCGCCTGGATGTTCTCTAAATAAGTAATATGCCTCTCTTTGCCCAAGTCTATTGAACTCAATGCCGTTTCTTATTACATTACCATTGGCTAGTTTTTGATTACTTTTACTATCTAAATGCTCTGATTCCAGTACTTGCAGTTGTAATGGTACATATCCCTCCATCTTTCTCGTTCTTAAACGTACAAAACATTCTCCTCCCTCTATCATACTTCTGCATACTAGAGCTTGTAATCCGTAAAAATCACTTATCCCATTACTGTCTGCTTCATCTGTCCATTTCAGCCATAATTCTTGTACTTTCTTTCGAAATTCTCCATCTCTTGCTTTTGATTGCGGTTTTATTCCTGTTCCAATAGAGTTACTTACTATTGTATCAATGATATTTGCTGCATATGGATTTTTTCTTACCATATCACGAGAGCGGCTACGTAAAGTTTCAAGGCTTTGAGACAGCAAATTGTTTATACTTCCTAACTCTGGTTGAAAGTGTAAAAATCTTCTTCCTGAGCCTGCTGCATCCCATGCTGAGCTTTTGATTTTTGGCTTGTTAAATAGTTGTTTGAATGACTTAAGTAGCATCACTTTTCCTGATCTGAAACTTTAGATAACTCAGCTTCTAATTCCTCTATCGTTGGTAAAGCTGTCTTTATATTCTCTGGTAGATTCTCGGTTATCCTATATTCCGCAAGGCCTATCGGCTTATTTATGTCACGTAATGCGTACTCGGCTATAACACCAACTTTAGAGCGGTATAGGATAAGACCAATTGATTGATTATCACCTGGCTGTCTTAATAAATCATCAACTGCTGAAAGGTAAAAATTCATCTTCCCAGTATATTCTGGCCTAAATTTACCGGCCTTTAACTCAATTACAACATAGCAACGGAGCTTAATATGGTAAAAAACCAAATCTAAATAGAAATCTCTGTCTCCAACCCGTAAATGGTACTGCCTTCCTAAAAATGCAAACCCTTCACCAAGCTCTAAAAGAAAACGTTCTATGTGAGCTACAAGAGCTTTTTCTATCTCCCTTTCATGCGCTTTTTTACCAAGGCTTAAAAAATCAAATACATAAGGATTTTTGAGTGTTTGCTGTGCTAAATCTGATTGAGGTGATATAAGATTATTCCTAAAGTTTGTTATTGCTTTACCTTCACGTTTATACAAATTTGTCTCTATTTGCATAGACAAGATATTGCGAGACCAGCCGTGTTCACATGATTTTTTAATATACCAAAATCTTTCTTCTTTATTTTTAACTTCGTACATTATTACAATATTGTGTCCCCAAGGTAATTGGTCAACAGCTTGTTGACCAATTTCATTTTCGCTATATTCTTCCGCAAACCTTCTCATATATTTTAGATTCTGAATGCTAAACCCCTTCATATCAGGAAAAGCATCTCTTAAATCACGACTGAGTTGATCAATAATTTTAGCACCCCAACCATGTTCTTTTTGCCGCTTTAAGATCTCTGTGCCAATATGGTGATAAAGCACAATAAGCTTGCTATTTACTGCTAATGCTGCTTTATAACGACTAGTAGCAATCTGCTCTTTCAGCTGCTCTAAAAATTCTGTATATTCTTTTGCTATAACTTTTGTCATAAAATTCCTTTCAACGATTTTTATCATTATATGATCCCTTTACTCGTTGAAAAAACAATTTTCCTCTTTGGCTTCATACCTGCAACTTTTAACTCAGCCTTAATTCGTTGTCTTAAATTCAATAAATCATTTATTTGAACTTCAGCATATCTCACCACATGGTCACCATAAGCAATTGATACTACTCGCTCTCCGCTTTGCAGCTTTTTTATCGCTTCTTCGACTTGAATTAAATACTCTTCGTTGTACATCTTACTTCTCATTCAACCATTTGCTT
>NZ_JBIXJM010000207.1:0-2830 GCF_044752445.1 Wolbachia endosymbiont of Drosophila barbarae
ATTGAGTTTGATAATAAATTTATTATAACTTGTTTCATTCTCTTGGGATCTGCAATGACTAATAATTGTTTATTAGTCATCTCTTTTTTTAAATTAATCCCGGCTTCTTTTAATTTAGGTAATAGCATATTTACGCATGAATCCATTATTTTGTTCAGGTTAAACTTCACTTTTTCTACTGTTAAACTACTTGATTCAGCTTTAGAAAAATCGAGCACATCATTAATTAAGGTAAGTAAGTGTGTTCCTGCATTATATATATCGTCTGCATACTCCTTGTATTGAGAATTATCCATTGAACCTAAAGTTTTATTTTTGATCAACTCCGCAAATCCAATAATAGCATTAAGAGGTGTGCGTAATTCATGTGTAACGCTTGCAAAAAACTTTAGCTTGTTTGCATTTTCTTGCTCTAATGTCTCTTTTATCTGCTGTAATTCAATGTTAGTTTTATGTTGCTTGGCTAGCATTTGGGTGTTAGAAAAGTGCAAATAGAACATTATTAATATTAAGATTATTAATAATAGGCCCAAAAATGTTAAAAACAGGCCATATGCTATAACATAAGAATTATTGTAGTTTCGAAGAATCTTCAAAAAAAACGACGGTTTAACGCTATTTTCATGGAATATAGGGAAAATAGAAGCTAATGTATTTCCTGTAGTATAAAATATTTCTTGGTTACTTAATAGTTTATCAATTTCATCGTTTGTAAGTAACTGTTCATAATCATAATCTTGAGTGTTAAAATTACTGAATATTATTCTGCCGTTTTGATCATACAGTATTAAGCTGAAATCCTTTACTTTGCTCACTGATTGTAATAATTCAGCACGTAGTTTTACTAGTTGGTTTATGTAGTCAAAATTTTTGTATTTAATGTGATGCTTTTCTATTAGTAAATAATGGTATTTTTTTATTATGCCATTTTCCAGTACGCTTTTTAAGTTTACACTTGAATCACGGTAAGAAGAAAGGAAATTACTCCTTAGTAAATGACTACAATATATCACACTGAATAAAATCATAAAGATCGATGAGAGTAATACAATAACTTTTGTGTATTTGTTTTTCTTCAACGCAGAAAACATCAATTTACCTAGCTTATACATATCCTTCTTATTGTGAAACAACGGTTTTTATGTTATTAATAATAAAATTTAGCATATAATATTTTATGACAATTTCTCCTATTTTGCCAGTTTATTCTCCTGTTAATATAAATTTTTCTCATGGCAAAGGTATCTACCTATATGACGTTGATGGTGAGCGCTACGTAGATTTTCAATCCGGAATAGCCGTTAGTAGCTTAGGTCACACTAATTCGCGATTAATTAGTGCTCTTAAATTGCAAGGAGAAAAATTATGGCATATATCAAATACCTATAATATACCTGCTGCCAATAATTTTGCAGAAAAATTAATAAACAACAGTTTCGCTGACACTGTATTTTTCTCAAATTCTGGATCAGAGGCAGTAGAATGTGGGCTTAAGATTGCTAGGATCTATCAAAATGGAAAAGGCAATAAAAATCGTCACAGAATTTTAACATTCCATGGTGGATTTCATGGAAGAACCTTTTTAACTTGTGCTACAAACGATAAACAGAAATTTTCTGAATTACTAAATCCCTACATTGATTGGTGTGATAACATCGAGCCCAATATTGAGAGCGTAAAGAAAGCAATTTCAAGTGGTATAGGCGTTATATTAATAGAACCAATACAAGGGCAAGGTGGTATCAAAGTAATGAATGAAGTCTTTATGAAAGAACTAAGAAAGCTGTGTGATGAAAATGACATATTGTTATTTTTTGATTGCGTGCAATGCGGTGCTGGCAGGACAGGAAAATTATTTGCATACGAACATATAGGAGTGGAACCTGATATATGTGCTCTTGCAAAGGGAATAGGCGGCGGGTTTCCGCTAGGGGCTTGTCTTGCGACTGAAAATGCTGCTAAATATATGGCGGTCGGTATGCACGGTTCCACTTTTGGTGGCAATCCGCTTGCAACCTCAGTAGGTAATGCTGTGCTCGAAGAATTGCTCAGCCCCGGCTTTTTGAAAAATGTTGAAATTAGAGGTAAATACTTAAAAAATAAACTAGAAGACTTAGCAAGTAAATTTTCAATAATAGAGGAAGTAAGAGGGAAAGGGTTAATGCTTGGAATAAAAGTGAAAGCAGACAATCAAAAGTTTGCAGAAGAGTTAAGTCATCGCGGCTTGCTTACTGTTGGGGTAACATCAGATAACGTTGTGAGAATTTTACCTCCACTCATTATCACTGAAAAAGAGATTGATGAAGGCATCGAGATTTTGACTCAATATTTATCTGAGAAATCTTCTGATTAGATACTTGCATTAATATGAACGACAATCTGGTATGCTTAGGAATTATTACCTCTCCTCACGGAATTAAAGGAGCTGTTAAAGTAAAAACCTTTACTGAAAAGCCTGAAAATATCTTCTTATATGGTAAGCTAATAAGTGGTGATGAGAATTATAAAATAGACTCAGTATCCGTCATAGGTGATAATTTAGTAATAGCTACAATAAGCGGAGTAAATTCCCGTAATGAAGCAGAGCTTTTAAGGAATAAGAAGCTATATATAGAAAGAAGCAAGTTACCAGAGCTAAATGATGAGGATGAATTTTACCAAAGTGACCTTGTAGATATGGAAGTAAGGCTGAAAAGTAATGAATTATATGGCTATGTAAAATCTGTGTATAATTTCGGCTCAGGGGATATATTAGAAATTTTAGTTATCAGCACAAAAAAACGTATTATGCTGTCTTTCACTAAAGAGATATTTCCACATATAAATATAA
>NZ_JBIXJM010000208.1:0-2450 GCF_044752445.1 Wolbachia endosymbiont of Drosophila barbarae
TTGTCTGGTATTGAAGCTTATGACACAAAAATTATAACTATAGATTCTCCTCAAGTGAGTATTGATAGTGATAAGGTGAATATAAAATTCAAGGACAATGACGGTAATGGTAAAGAATTAATAATAGATAACGCTACAAATATTAAAAGTATAGAAAATTATATACTGGATAAGGAAAATCTTGAGATAAAGTTAAAAGTAAGCAGCGATAAAGAGTATGCTATAATAGAAGAAATTAAAGAGCAAGGTAGTGAATATTATTTAAAAATTGATGATTATAGAATAAAATTAGATAGTATATTTAAAGATGGAAAAGAGGTAGTCTTTGATAAATTACATCAACTATCAAATGATAAGCAGTTGTTAGAGAATAAAAAATATATTGAAGACATAGGTGGTGTTCAAACTAATCAAGATTACAATGATATTGTAAAGGAAATTAAACAGAGCTTATTAGCAAAAGAAGTTAGAGAAGATACTTTCGATAGGTTTAAAAGTCATTTTGATGATCTTGGTGAAAAAGTTTTTGCAGATTATATTAGTAATGTAGAAAGCAGCCTTAAAGAAAAAGGAATTGCATTTGATCGTGATAAATTTGATTCAGCAAAAATAAAAGGAGCAAAAGGTGGAAAGTTTTTTTCCCTCATGGCCATATATGACTTGTTTGATAGCATAAGTGATGCAACAACACTTGGACGGCATGATAATGATGCTCTGAAGCAAGTGTTTGGTATCAATGGCATACTAGATGCTATGGATGATGTTAGAGAGAGTATAAGTATTTCTCCTAATAGTAAAGTAGGAAAACTGATTGGTAAAATACCAGGGCCTGCACGTCAAGCTTTTGTTAAGGTTATCAGTAATCCTGTAGTTCAAAGTATTACATTTGCGACTATCGCTTATCAATTTGGATATAGTGTAAATGAAATAGCTCAAGGTAATAATCATCCATTAAATTATTATTGGACAGCTAGTAGTGGTATAAAACTAGCAAGCATGAGTATAAAGCCTATAAGTGCAGGAGTTAGTTTTACGATAAAAAGTGTAAGTGCTACTACTAAGATTTTAAGAGGGTTATCTGCTGCAGGCAAAGTTTTGGGTAGGGCAGCAGTAGTTACTATGGTTGCTGATGTATTGATAACAATTGGCGTAAAAATTCATGAAAGAATGGAATATACTAAAGCAATAGCAGAGCAAGTACCTCTATTACCTGGTGGTGAACAAGCGGAAGTGTTTTTTGCAGGGGTAATCAAGTTTTTTACAGGAAGAGATGTAGAAAAAGAATATGAAGACACAATTAGAATAAAAGGTTATTTAACTTACGTAAAAGAAGCAGCTATTAAACTGTTAAATGATAATTATGACATAGCTGCAGTTGTACAATATGTAATCTCTATTGAAGAAAAATATAGTGAGATAATTAGAGATGCAGATCGTATATGTCAACCGGGTCTAGCGTTCACGGGGTTCTGTCATCAGACGTGTGAGTTAGAAGAAAAATACAATAACATCTCTTTTAGTAATGTTAACACAGCTTCTAATGCGGAGAAAGATTTATCTTCCCTCGATATCTCTAAAACACTACCTATGAGATCTTATACTTTGGTTATGAATGAAGGTTGGGAAAGGTTTATCTGTAACATAAAAAACAATCCTAAATGTGATCAAGATATAGATAAAAAGAAGGTTTATGTTGTTAATACAGATGCAAAACATATTCCTCATCTAACAAAATATGAGTACGAAAATCTTGGTTTAAGAATTATAGATGCACCATTAAGAAAACCGACACAAAAATCTCAGTGCAGTAAAATAATTAATGAAAAGGGTGGTGGATTTTTTCCATGCAATATCAACAAAATCCATAGGAATTGTCAAGAGACCTTTACTCTCTCAGGTAAACCTTTTATTTTTACTAATCCAAAAAGGAAAGATTCTTCCCTTATAAAAAAGGGAACATACCCTAAAGACTCGGTACTGTATATTTCAGGGTCAAGGACATTAACAGCAGCAGCAAATTATCCGGCGGTAATGCATATTCCAGAAGGCAGTGATATACGTTATATTGGCTCAAAAAATAATGAAACTATTTTTATTATTAATAATTCTATATCTGGTACTCTTGAAGGTGGAGCAGGAAAAGAAAATACTGTAGTAATGAGTGTTAAAGCTAATGATATCGTTGCTGATTTGCACAACGGAATTATAAATTATAGTAACAGCAATAACATAAGATTGGTTAACACATATAACTACGTATCTAATTCTGACAACAAGCAAAATATTACTACTCATTGTGAAACAAGATTGATTAATGTGAAAAACGCAGAGATTTGGCAGAATTCATCTAACTGTACAGACAAAGATTATGAAGTTAGAGTAGTTATAGCATTTCTCATAATAGTCCGAACAGGTCATAGGAAGGCAGAATCAACAGCACGACGAAAGGA
>NZ_JBIXJM010000209.1:0-1671 GCF_044752445.1 Wolbachia endosymbiont of Drosophila barbarae
ATAATATGGAAGATATCGAAATTGCTATAGACAGTACAGGAATTAGTATATACAACAACACACAGCAAGGAAAATAGCACTGACAGAAAATATCGTGGCTATGAGCAAACGAGAAAATTGCACGTAATGTTGAATATAAACAACAAAAAAGCCATAGCTGTAAAATACAGTAACGGTGTCTACTCTGATCACTATGGAGCTTGTGATTTGCTAAAAGAAGTTGATTTTCAGCATGCCATAAAAGCACTATATGCAGATAGAGCATGTGATAGGCACAAGTTTTATAAGTTGTGTAACGAATATGATATAAAGACAAAAATTCCACCAATAAACAATGCGGCAGAACATCCAGAAATAGATTATATGTCTGACAGGAATGCTGCTATTAGGTTAATAAAATTATACGGTGAAGATGGCATGAAAGAATGGAAAAAAGAAGTAAATTATGGGAAAAGATCTTATATTGAAGGGTTTTTCTCAAGATTAAAGCAAATATTCGGATTTAGTTTTAGGAATAAATCTGAGATAAATCGAGAAAAAGAACTGCTAATCAAATGCTATTTGCTTAATAAATTCACTGATATTGGTATGGCTAAATTTGAGATAGTTACATGAATTTACCATAAATCACCATCTCATAAAGTGTGATGCAACAAAGCCATCCCAGTGTCAGCTACTTGGATGACAAGAAAGGGAGCACTGGAATGACATTATCTGTTGTGCAATTTGCTAAATAAGTCAGCGCAGCATCAACAAATGCTAAAACGCCCATTCCAAGTGGTGTAGCTGCAAAAGCTGCTAGCTTGCAAGTTGAAGGCCTCCAAAGCGGTGTTGAAAGTATTGCTAATCCACCTATAACGTATATAGCAGTAAATGCAACAAATACAGTGTTTGCTTTGTGGAGCTGGCCACAATGATTTTTGAAAGTTAGCATAAACTACTTCATTTAATAAAATATTAATATGCTTAAATTGTGTATAAAAGAACTGTCATAGTCAAGCTTTTTCGTAAGCTACCTGCCGCTTGAGCCAAAGCCCCCTGCATTGCGACCGGTTTCTTCTGCGCAGAATTCTTCTCTGTCATCCCAAATTACCTGAGATACAGGAGAAATAAGGATTTGTGCGATTCTATCTCCTCTTTTTATTTCGTATGGCTGATTACTTAGATTAATTAGACAAATTTTAACTTCACCTCGATAATCAGAGTCTATAGTACCCGGAGAATTTAAGACAGTGATTCCATGTTTTGCAGCAAGACCAGAACGTGGGCGGATTTGCCCCTCAAAACCGTTTGGTATTGCAATCACAATTCCAGTTGGAACAAGTAATCTTTCAAGTGGATTTAAAACAGCAGAATCATTCAATGCAGCATAAAGATCCATGCCAGCACTCTGCGTAGTTGCATAACATGGAAGAGACAAGTCTTCTCCGTGTGATAATCTTTTTATTTCTACTTTAATTTTACTTCTTTGCACTCCAATTTACCATCTATGAAGACTCAATTATAGCATGTAAATTGTATCTGCAAAAGTGATAAATGTAAATGATGTCATTCCAGCGCAGCCATAAAAATTCCTTGACAAACTCCGCCAGCCCCCTTATCATGAAACTGAAGCTATTGTATTTGCTTTCGCCAATCTGCAGATTAAAAGGTAAGGATTACTTAATGTAT
>NZ_JBIXJM010000209.1:1711-1807 GCF_044752445.1 Wolbachia endosymbiont of Drosophila barbarae
TATGTCTTTACAAAACTTCATCTACATCTAGATTTTTATCTAAATAAGCTGAACGCGCTTATAAAGCGTTACAAGACATCAAAAAATGCCAATACT
>NZ_JBIXJM010000210.1:0-5285 GCF_044752445.1 Wolbachia endosymbiont of Drosophila barbarae
ATAATATGGAAGATATCGAAATTGCTATAGACAGTACAGGAATTAGTATATACAACAACACACAGCAAGGAAAATAGCACTGACAGAAAATATCGTGGCTATGAGCAAACGAGAAAATTGCACGTAATGTTGAATATAAACAACAAAAAAGCCATAGCTGTAAAATACAGTAACGGTGTCTACTCTGATCACTATGGAGCTTGTGATTTGCTAAAAGAAGTTGATTTTCAGCATGCCATAAAAGCACTATATGCAGATAGAGCATGTGATAGGCACAAGTTTTATAAGTTGTGTAACGAATATGATATAAAGACAAAAATTCCACCAATAAACAATGCGGCAGAACATCCAGAAATAGATTATATGTCTGACAGGAATGCTGCTATTAGGTTAATAAAATTATACGGTGAAGATGGCATGAAAGAATGGAAAAAAGAAGTAAATTATGGGAAAAGATCTTATATTGAAGGGTTTTTCTCAAGATTAAAGCAAATATTCGGATTTAGTTTTAGGA
This sequence comes from Wolbachia endosymbiont of Drosophila barbarae, assembly GCF_044752445.1. Lineage (NCBI taxonomy): Bacteria > Pseudomonadati > Pseudomonadota > Alphaproteobacteria > Rickettsiales > Anaplasmataceae > Wolbachia > Wolbachia endosymbiont of Drosophila barbarae. The sequence continues at coordinate 515 of NZ_JBIXJM010000210.1, forward strand.
ATAAATCTGAGATAAATCGAGAAAAAGAACTGCTAATCAAATGCTATTTGCTTAATAAATTCACTGATATTGGTATGGCTAAATTTGAGATAGTTACATGAATTTACCATAAATCACCATCTCATAAAGTGTGATGCAACAAAGCCATCCCAGTGTCAAGCACTGGGATGACACCCTCCTTATGGGCCAAAATCACAATGTTCGTACAGTTGTGGATTCATTCGCGGTATCTCGGCATAGATTCCGCTAACAAGTAGCGGAATGACGAATTTGTCGTTTTTCAGATTGTCGTAAGTCAGTTTAGCTATAGCATAATGCTATATTAATAAATAATCTATATAATACTATTAAATATAATAATTAAAATCTAAATTACTTTCTCTATAAAAGGAGAAATTTACCTTAATGAAAATACATATATATTTAATATTGTTTTTATTTTTTTCTTGCACTCAACTATATGCTGACGAGGAAATTGCAAAATTTGATTTACTTATTGGCGAGATAAATGAAGCAAGCTTCACTCTTAAAGGTGCAATAAAGGTTACAGTAGAACCAGGCTGGCACATGTATTATAAAGATCCTGGAGATTTTGGCCTTCCCACGTCTATTAGTTACAAAGGTAATGCATCAGATATAAATATTCACTGGCCTATTCCAAAGGAACATAAAGATAAAGTAGGGAGAGAGACGTTTGTAAGTAACGTATATGAGGATATGGTATTATTTCCCTTTAAGATGAATATATTTTTAAATCAAGGGTATATTGACCTTAACTTCCATATAAATTATGCGATATGTAAAGATAGGTGCATCCCTAAAAATGTTGAGATAAAAATCAGGCAACCATTAAAGGATTTTATAGATTCTGATATCAATAAACTTATAAATGAGTGATATGAAAAATAGAGTTCTCATGGGGTAGGTGTCATTCCAGCGCGTGACACTGGAATCTCATTTACTTTTTTGTTCACTATGTGAGGAACTTGGGCCTACAAGTATATAAACATAATGGTTTCGCATAAAAAATTTAGATCCCAGTGTCACGCACTAACTGTACGAACATTGAGATATAAGAGTAATTTGTACCAAGAAAAAAGATGTCATCCCAGTGCCCAGACACTGGGATCCAGATTGGACACTAAGTTGGTGAGTATAAAAGTAGCTAACCTTATGTTAAAACACAATATTTTTGGTGAGGGGTTGCATTAAAAGCTGGATTCCAGTGTCAAGCACTGGAATGACATCGTCTTAACATTGTACCATATTACAATGTTCGTACAGTTATGTGTCATGCTACTTGGATGACAAGAAAAGGTTTCTAGAATGACGGAAACGAAGTCATACATAGAAAATAGGTTAGGTATTTTCAATTTTTGTTGTATACTCAAATAAAAATCTCACTTTTACAGATGGATACAGTAAAGTTTGTTTTATTACTGCCAACAATATTACTCATGCTAGTTGCTGGTGTTTACCTATCGATTAAACTAAAATGGCTACAGGTATTTAGATTACCATACGCCCTTTCACTCCTTGGAGCTAAAAAAGGAGAAAATAAATTTTCTTCTATAGCCGCTCTGTTTACAATTTTAGGGGGAAATTTAGGAGTAGGAAATATTTCAGGAACTGCTGTTGCTCTAAAAACCGGAGGACCGGGCTCTATTTTATGGATGGCAATAATTATTGTTATCACTTCTGTGATAAAATATGTCACTTGTTATCTAAGTATAAAAACCAGAAAGGAAAAGAACGGACGGTTTATAGGTGGTCCTGTAGCCTACATGGCTGATGCATTTAACTCTAGAAAAGCTACAATTGTGTTTCTAGTTGTTATGATAATGGTTTCAATAACAGTTGGTAACCTTGTTCAGGTAAATTCTCTATCAATACCACTTAACATGATAGATGTGCCTATAGTCATTGGTGGCATTGTAATGGCCATAATATTTTTTGTTGTTGCAGCTCTCAGCTTAAAAAAAATTAAAATTTTTATATCGGCTATGATACCGATAATGACGGTAAGTTACCTCACACTTTGCGGTATCATATTATTTAAATTTAGTGAAAATATTCTTCCTTCTCTAAAACTAATAACAAGCAGTTTTTTTACAACTAGTAGCTTTAACTCTGGTTTATCTCTAGGTTTGATTTTAGAAATGTTGACTATTATTCAAGTTGGAACTTTGCGAGGTATTTTTGCAACAGATATAGGGCTTGGCCTCGAAGGAATCGTACATTCTTCAATTGTTCCTAAGAAAAATAATAATAAATTTATTATTGAACAGAGCCTAATCACAATAATATCGCCTTTTATAGTTGCATTCATAGTGTTTATTACAACAATGGTACTGCTTGTCACAGATTCTTGGGTCACTGATTTAGAGAGTACTAACATGTGCATATTTGCTTTTAGAAAAGCTATGAATTGGCCCTATATTGACTATTTAATTATGGCCATAATGTTTTGTTTTGCCTTTACTACTATTTTTACTTGGTTTTTTTGCTCAAAACAGACAATACGCTATGTGTCTATGGATAATAAATACACTAAAATCTGGATTGTAATTTTTACCATGATCATTCCGCTTGGTGCGATAGGTAAAGTCCGGTTGCTATGGGATGTTGCTGATATCTCGATTGCTGCTTTGTTGTTTATCAACATACTCGCTATACTCAAGCTAACCTCTCAAGATCCAGAAGTGTTTACTATGAGTAGCAGATATTTGAAGTTGCAAAAACAGAGCTATAGCTAAAGCAATTTAGGCTATGCAGCTGTTGTGATATAAGAGTGATTTTCGCCAAGAAGGATGTCATCCCAGTGCCCAGACACTGGGATCCAGGAATTTTGATTGGCACTAAGTTAGTGAGCATAAAAGTAGCTAATCTTATGTTAAAACACAACATTTTTGATGGGGTTCGTGAAAGGCTGGATTCCAGACTGGAATGACAACTTAAATCGTTTGATGTTACCATAAAATAGCTTGTGTCATCACATTAGTAACACAACCTTCCTTAATAAAAATTCAACCAATGCTTGTGATAATTATATTAGCTAGTATTAGCTAGAACTAAAGGCAGAGGGTTATTAGTGAGGGATATATGGGCACTAACGATACACAACAAGAACACATTTATAATGAGCGCATTCAAGAAATTTTTCCTTTATTTGATAAAATAAAAAAGGAAGACGACCCAATTTATAATGCTAGAGTTGATTTTAACACAGTAAAGTTTTTAACAAAACGCGCCAACTGGAATTGGGACGAAGAAGAAAACAAAGATAAAGCATATGGAGTTATTCTTCAGAAATGCGACAAGACAAAGAAAGCTGGACAAGACCTTGAAAGTGAAGTTAAAGAAAGGTTGAAAGAGTATGTTGATGATGTTGCAGGAGTTTCAATATACGGTAATCACGCAAGTATTACGCTGGGAAATAACAAAAAAGAGTTTAAAATCAGCGAATTTTTAAACAGTGATTTTTGTGAGAAGAATGAAATCTCGGGATTTTCAACATTGCATAGTGATGGAAAGAGCGGAATGCATGGTTTTGTTGCCGAGGAAGAAGGGAAAAAAATAAGACATTATGTCGTAACTGATGGTTCATATGAAATGACTTTAAAGTGGTATGCGGAGGGGAAGGAATGTAAGATCAAAATTAAGATTGATGCTAACGGTGTAGACCTTGTTAAAGGTGATGATTTTTCTCTAGAACGGTTAGAAGTAAACAGAGATGTAAAAATAGGTGGTTTATTCTTGCATGAAATACAATTCAGGGAGAAAGGACAAGGAAAAGCGAATGAGATGCAACATAATAAAGACAGTAACGAGCTATCATCTGAAACTACAACAAGAATTGATGTTAATAGAGGTGTTAGCGTTCAAGCTACTGATATAACTCAAAAAAAAGAAGACCACCATTCACATTTTGGACTACAATCTAACAGCAGAAGGCAGTCTTACGATAGCGGAATTGGAAAAGATTTTGACGATAAAATTAATTCTCAGGAGGCTAAAGAAAAGCGTGAGCTTAGACAAGCAGCACGAGAAGCAAATTCGGGAGGTCAAGTTTATAACCTACAATCGCTTTTTGAGGAGAATCCTCAGAACAAAAAAACTCCTCCGCCACTTCCACCTAGAACTAGTTCACTACCACCTAAAAAAGGTGTTTTCGATGAGCAAGGGGGAGCCAAATCTGGAAGCCAAAAACCAGATGACTTGCGCGAAAATGAGCAAACACCTAATAATCAGCAAAAAGGTGCAACTTCTGATTCTTCAGATAGTTCTACTTTCACCAAGTCTGTAAGCCACAATCAAGATAATAGGCAAGAAGATGAACGGTATGACAATCCTACATTTGGACATGCTGTACCTGGAAGCCAAAAACCAGATAGAAGTGAGCAAACACCTAATGATCAGCAACAACCTAAAACCCAGCAACAAGAAGGAAATAGCAAAGGCGATCTGTTACAAGACATCAGAAATTTCAAGAAAAACAACTTACGGCACATTGATGTTGATGATAGAAAAGCATCAATTGCAGGAAGTAGAAAAAATAACCCATCACCGTTAGAGACATTAAAGGACATAATTCCTTATTCATCTTCTCCAGATAACAGTGATAACCAAGATGCTAGTGATGCTAAGTGGAAAGAAAGTGAACAGCCGCTCTCTGCTACAGCACTCAATAATAAAAGTGACTCGGGCTATTCATCTCCAACTCATGACAATAATGAACAATCTCAAGTAAATCCTGAACAGTTAAAGAAGA
>NZ_JBIXJM010000211.1:0-7865 GCF_044752445.1 Wolbachia endosymbiont of Drosophila barbarae
ATAATATGGAAGATATCGAAATTGCTATAGACAGTACAGGAATTAGTATATACAACAACACACAGCAAGGAAAATAGCACTGACAGAAAATATCGTGGCTATGAGCAAACGAGAAAATTGCACGTAATGTTGAATATAAACAACAAAAAAGCCATAGCTGTAAAATACAGTAACGGTGTCTACTCTGATCACTATGGAGCTTGTGATTTGCTAAAAGAAGTTGATTTTCAGCATGCCATAAAAGCACTATATGCAGATAGAGCATGTGATAGGCACAAGTTTTATAAGTTGTGTAACGAATATGATATAAAGACAAAAATTCCACCAATAAACAATGCGGCAGAACATCCAGAAATAGATTATATGTCTGACAGGAATGCTGCTATTAGGTTAATAAAATTATACGGTGAAGATGGCATGAAAGAATGGAAAAAAGAAGTAAATTATGGGAAAAGATCTTATATTGAAGGGTTTTTCTCAAGATTAAAGCAAATATTCGGATTTAGTTTTAGGAATAAATCTGAGATAAATCGAGAAAAAGAACTGCTAATCAAATGCTATTTGCTTAATAAATTCACTGATATTGGTATGGCTAAATTTGAGATAGTTACATGAATTTACCATAAATCACCATCTCATAAAGTGTGATGCAACAAAGCCATCCCAGTGTCTGGGCACTGGGATGACACCCTTTTGGATGGAAACCAGTGTCAGGTACTCGGATGACACCATTTACAACCACTCTCCTACCCTTTCTAGCTGTTTATAGCTGTTAAATCTCAGGAATTTATCAAAATATGGAGAGGCAATAAAGGGTATGGAATTACTTAAATAGTTAGATAAAAAACCAGGCAGATCATTTTTTAATTCTTGCATTTTGTATCTATAATTTTGTATAGAAATAACTTTTATTTTATCATAATCAAGTTTCCAATAAGCAAGTTCTGAGACTTCTCTTTTTGTTATATGTTCTACCGCTAAGGCTTGTAAAATTAATTGCGGAAAAAATCCCGACATTACTTCTTCATTGGAAGGTGGTGTACCAAGCTTATAGTCTATAATTGCCACTTGCCCACTTGGTAGATACTCAACTCTATCACATCTTGCTATCAGTGAAATTTCTTGTGGCTTATTTGTCATCCAAGCAGTTTCATACTGATCACAAGAACCAGTGTCACGCGCTGGAATATGAAATATCGGACAGGAAAAGTTCTTTTCCAACTCAACATAATTGCTTCGAGTTTCATCAAATTCGACAAAAGATTGAATTATCTTTTGTAGTCTTACCCACCACATATTTGAAAAATTAAACTGACTAGTCGAAAATGCTTCTCGTGCAATGCTCATTGGAGATTTTTTGTTGCGTAAATATCTTGCAAGAATGTTGTGTACCATAGTGCCAAATTCCAATATCGATGGCTTAAAATTCAAGTCTCTTAATTGTTTAAGACCCAGTATATATTCAACGTAAAATGAATAAGGATTACGAATTAGCTTTTCTATTGCACTGCAAGACATCACCTGCATTTTTTCTTTTCTAACTTCGGTTTGAGGTTTTGGCATAGGCTGAGTACATGGAACAATACATTCAGGCGTATTTAATATCCTTAGCCAATCACGATACGGCTGCTTCCCCTCCTTGAGCAGAATTTCCAAACGCTGCAATAGAATTGGCTTTCTATGGCTTAGCGATCTTGTAATATAAACCTTACTTGCACAAAACAAATTGTGTAAAGTATAAAAAAAATACCCCTGCTCTTCTTGCACGGAAGGAAGATTAAATTTTTCTCTCGTAAATGCATTCAAAAGCGGATTTTGAAAGCTTGGCGCTTCATTAAATCCAGCAAGTATTACAACTTTGTTGTGATATAAGCTGAATTTATTCAAGTCACTTGCTACAGAGAAAAACTCTTTCTCTAAAAATAAGGTCAGAATTTGGCTATATAACTCTAAGGAGCACTTAATTTCTACACCCTCACATGCATTCAAGAAATTACAGGTGAAATTACCTATTTCACTATTTAGCTCTGAAAAATTTATACCAGATAATATATTAATACACTGCAAATGAGTTGCTACCACATCAGAAATAGAGTAATTTATAGAATTAAGCAAAGGATTAAATATAGCCTCTAACTTATTGATAATAAGTAATATATCTTCTTTATGTTTTAGCTTTTTATGGGCATTGATAGCATTTATAATATCGCTCAGGCCATTTGTACTAAAGTTGCGTAATATCTCTATTTCAAATTCAGATAAAATCCGAGTGTACTCTTCTTGAGTGTAACCAAAAGTCACTAGCCTATGTTTAAGGAGCGAAAGTAATGACACACTGCTCCAATTTGAGGTCAAAACTTCGATACTATAAAGCAGAAGCGTTATATAAGGGTAATTTTCCGGTATGGCACTGTGTTGCCTTGATAAACATGCTATACGAGCTGCAAGTAATTTATCAAAGACGACCAAAGAAATGTTTTCATAACCTTCATTTTCTATAATTAATGATGTCACTTGTGCTTCTTCCTCTCTGGAATCACAAGTGATGACTTCAATATTGCCAACATGTCCACTACTAACTTTGCTTAGATCGGCAGTTGTATCAAAGACGTAATCTAGATATTCCTCAGGACTTCCTGTTATCCCAGCCCTTTCTTCTGTCATCCCAGTGCTTGACACTGGGATCCAGTTTTCATTATACAGCCACCTGGTGCGCTCATTTAAAGTTAAGTTTTCTGGATCCCAGTGTCTGGGCACTGGAGAACACGCTTCTGGCAGAAAACTTACATCCTCTCTGCCTATACTTAAATAACCTAGCAGATCTTTCAGACAATATTGATAGTGTTTTTTATCAAGCAATTTCCAGTCTTTCTCTTTAATTTTCAAATTCAGGTTAGGCAAAATTATTTCTCCAAACGGCAGGTCATATATAGCCTTAATTAACGACTTATCCTTTCCAATTCCAACAAAGATTATATGTTGGTCTTTTTGTAAAGAGATTATCATATTGTTTATGTAATCACTCTTATGTTTTAATATATCTACTACTTCTAAATCTTTTAAAGTTTTACTCCAAGTCTCAGTGAGTAAGCTTATGAAATTCTCTATTTTTTTTGAATGTTCATCAAATTGATAACAATCCGTTGTTTGGGTAGATTGAATTTTATCAAGCAGTGATGGCAGGCTATAAGCTAAATCAATTGGAAAATTATCATTATTTTTTCTATTCCACTCCAATATGAATTGAATGAGTAGCAGTGTCCTTTTTGTTGGCTTGATAACTTTAACCCTATCAAGATTTAATATTAAATCTTCCTCATCAATATTCTCTAGCGAAACTATCTCTGGCAAAATTATGCATTTTTTAGCGTTATGATTCTTGAATGCACTCAGCAGCGCTATCACATCCCTCTTGCAAGGAAGTATGATTTTTACTTCAGGAATTTTTTCTCTTTCATATTCAGAAAATATGTGCTGAACCAGCACATCAAAAAGAGATTCATCCACATTAACGGTAAAAACTCTTCCCACTAACAGTAACAATTAATACAATATTTTATTGTATAGAAATTATTCAAAATATAAACGTGCTTGTATGCTATTATATATTAAAATTTTTTATAACATTACATGGCAAACATTAGAATAGAAGTTTTAAATAAATGCGAGCAAATTGGCCGTAGATGGTTAGTCAACGTTTACTCGATTTACATACGCAAAGGATTACCATCCAAATTATATGAAGAAATTTGCGGGCTATTTTATAATAAAGTCATACAAGACTGCCGTTATTATTCCTACAATGAAAACCTTGAAGAAGTTCCGTATGATTTCATAGAACCACAAGCAAAGTGGGGCTTGGAAATAAGCTTCTTACCTGGCATGACCGATAATGTAGGCAACACAGTGAAACAAATTGTTAGAGAATATTTAATAAACAAGGACTACATTGATGAAAATGTTTGTATAAAAGCAAGAAGTTCAAAATTGATTCTAAGTCAAGCAACTGAAGATGATATAAAACAAGAATTTAATCCTATCACTGAGTATTGCATTCTTGTTTATAAAGAAAACGGCAATTGCTATTGGAGGCATTACGGTAAATTAAAAGGTGTCATCCCAGTGCCCAGACACTGGGATCCAGAAAACTTCAAGCAATTGTATAATGAAAACTGGATTCCAGTGTCAAGCACTGGAATGACAGAGGGGGAAACAGGAATGACAGAAGGGAGAGCTGGAGATACCCACTCCGGTGTCATTCCAGCGCGTGACCAGGAAAAAAAAGAATGGATCCCAGTGTCAAGCACTGGGATGACAGAAGAGAGCACTGGGATGACATCAAGTAGTAATGGGGCTAAGTCTGTTGACCTCAATGTAAGTGACCAAGAGCTTGAAAAAATTAGTAGAGATGGAATCGATGGCAATGGCACTTTAGGTCTCTCCCTTGCAGCAATGAAGGATATAAAGGATTACTTCAATAAACTTGGCAGAAATCCATATGATATCGAACTTGAGTCTCTGGCACAGACTTGGTCTGAACATTGTAAACACAATATTTTTTGCTCCCCTATTGATGAAATAAAAGACGGTCTATATGCTCACTATATTAAGCGTGCAACGCGTGAGATAAATTCTGACATATGTGTGTCAGTTTTCTCTGACAACGCAGGAGGAATAATTTTTGATGACGATTACTTGATTGTAGATAAAGTTGAAACCCACAATAGCCCTTCAGCTCTTGATCCATTTGGTGGAGCAATGACTGGCGTACTTGGAGTAAATCGTGATATAGTTGGTTTCGGGAAAGGCGCGGAGCCTATAATGAATACCTATTACTTTTGCTTTGCCAAAGAAGCAAAAGGCAAATTTTATAGGGATAAAGAGCGCACTGATGAGATCTTACCGCCAAAATATATAATGAAAAAAGTGATCCATGGTGTTAATGTTGCTGGTAATTGCTCTGGTATTCCAACACAACTTGGATCGGTATATTTTGACGATAGATTTTGTGGCAAGCCGCTGGTTTTTGTTGGCAGTGTCGGAATTATTCCGCGCAACATAAATAACGCACCTTCTCACATTAAAGGACCAAAAAATGGCGATAAAATCGTAATTATTGGTGGAAGAGTTGGAAGGGACGGAATTCACGGCGCAACGTTTTCTTCAGAGGCTTTATCGGGAAACAGCCCTTCAACGATTGTGCAAATTGGTGACCCTATAACACAAAAAAAACTATCCAATGCCGTCATAAAAGCAAGAGATCTTGGTCTTTATAATGCAATAACGGACAATGGAGCAGGTGGGCTGTCGTCGTCTATTGGTGAAATGGGAAAAGACGGATTTGAAGTTGATTTGAGCAAGGTTCTCCTTAAAAACGATGGTATGGCTCCGTGGGAAATATGGATATCAGAATCACAAGAGAGAATGACCTTAGCAGTGCCAGAAGAAAATCTCCCTATGTTTAAGCAAATCATGAAAAAACATGATGTGGAGGTTTGTGTGATTGGAGAGTTTAATGAGAGTGGTAAAGCCGTTGTTAAATGTCCTAAAGGGACAGTAATAATGGATATCGGAACTGAATTTCTGCATGATGGTAATCCTAAAATGCATTTACAGACAAAGCCGTGGTCTAAGGGGCTTCCAGCGCTACGCGCTGGAATGACAACAAGTTCGCCTTCTTTAGAAATTGAATTAAAAGAAATGTTAAGCAGACCAAACATTTGCAGTAAAGAGTTCATAGTGGTGCAATATGATCATGAGGTTCAAGGATCGTCAGTGTTAAAACCACTGCAAGGCAAGGGAAGAATGTGCAGCGAAGCTATTGTCTCAAGGCCTGTTCTTTCTTCAAATAAAGGTGTTGTAAAATCGCAAGGATTTGGCTCAAGTTATGGAGAAATTGACACCTACCACATGGCAGCATGTGCAATTGACACCGCGATACGCAACTATGTAGCCGCAGGAGGAAATATAAATCATCTAGCGTTGCTCGACAATTTTTGCTGGTGTGATGCTTATAATCCAGAAAGGTTGTGGCAACTAAAGAAAGCTGCAGAGGCTTGTTACGACTTCGCAACTGCATTTAAAACACCATTCATATCCGGAAAAGACAGTATGTTCAATGACTTCAAGGGATATGATGAAAATGGCGAGAAAGTGATAATCTCTGCACCACCTTCATTACTCATCTCAGCAATTGGAATTATAGAAAATATTGAAAATGCGGTATCGCTTGATGTAAAAATGCCAGGGGACTTGATATATGTGCTTGGAGAAACACTTGATGAACTTGGTAGATCTGAATATCAGTTATATAGTGGAATAGGTAATAACAACGTACCAAAAGTTGATGCAAAGAGCGCTAGGAAGTTGTATGAGCGTTACAACCAGGCAATAAAAGATGGCATAATTGCCTCTGCAATTGCACCAAACTTAGGCGGATTAGTTATTGCTCTGGCAAAATCGCTAATTGCAGGAGACCTTGGTGCTGAAATCGATCTTTCACTAGTGCCAATAGGAAAAATACAAAATACAGACATAATAAACAAGATAATAATGTTTTCTGAATCGCAAAGTAGAATTTTGGTTACTATTGCACCACAAAATCAGAAGAGGTTTGAAGAATTGTTTGAAGGTGGAGTTTATTCATGTATTGGCAAAGTAACAGAGAAAAAGGTGCTAAACATAAAGGATGTTTTAAAAGTAGATCTGAAAGATGTGGCATGCTAATATAAAATATTTTTCTTATTATGCTAAATAACTCTTTTACTATATGTAATGTTTATTTAGAATGAATGTATGTTATTAATTTTGGGTAGGTAATTATGTCTATTTTATCGATACTCCTGTTTATCAGTCTTTCTTTACTCAACACTTCAAATAAATTGATGATATGTGCTGCCTTATTTGTGGGAGCTGCTTTAGTTGTAAATTCAATGGTTGAATTTTATGGCAGAAGCAAAGCTACGTACAACTTAATAGTGTGTACAGCGCTATGTTGTGTTTTTAAATGGCAAAGTTTTAATTTGATGATATTGATTTCATATACTGCAATTTTAGTATCTCTTCTCTCAAGCATAATTATTTTTGAAAAATTGAAGTCCAAGTTGAATTTTCATATGGCAAATTTCATTACTTTAATTATAGCATCAGTGGTTGATAGTGCCGTTGTATGTGTTGGATTACTATACAAATTTTCTGCAGGTAAATGCTTATCAATATACATTAGAGATTTAATTTTTAAGTTTTCTTATGTGTCAGTATTGAGCATCTGCTTGTTTGTAGGAATGTATTTATTTTGCTTGGCGAACAAGAAGTATTTTAAGATTTCCACATAACCTGTTTTCTGATATAGCTAAACTGACTTTGGGTCCTGGGGGTGTATTTGGTGGTCCTAATACGTAACAACAGTTTAGAATTTATAGGTAGCCTAAACCCACAACTGTACAAACACTATGATTTGAGCCTATCAGGGGGGTGTCATTCCAGTGCCCAGACACTGGAATCCAGAAAAAAGAATGGTGTCATCCCAGTGCTTGACACATAGCTGTACGAACATTCATTTTTGAAGGTAAATTGCACAGCAAATGGTGTCATTCCAGTCTGGAATCCAGAAATTTTGCTTATAACTGAGCTGATGAGCTAAAGGTAGTTGTCTTACGCTAAAACAAACGTTTTTAATTAAGTTGCATAGAACCAGTGTCTGGGCACTGGCCCACTGGTGGGAATTGCTCCTAAACTACAACGTTCGTACAGCTATGTGCTTGACACTGGGATGACATCATAGGGGCACTGGCCTACTTATAGCTCTTTTCATAGAAGTCCGGATGTGATAAGATAAGGATAGAAGATGATAAGGAGGTTGAGTG
>NZ_JBIXJM010000212.1:0-14455 GCF_044752445.1 Wolbachia endosymbiont of Drosophila barbarae
CAATTTGATGCATCATTCTTTTTGTAAAAAACATTCCACACTTTCTCTCCACTTTTTCTGGGTAAGGTCACTTTTCCACTGATCATATTTAATCGCCATAACTTTACTCCTACTTTAACAATATTTTAATTATCATATATTATGGCAAGAAAGTCAACCCTACCTAATTTTGCTTAGTAAGCACACTAACTATGAAACAATCTATATTACCATCAAAAACAGAATTTATATTGCCCACTTCATGTCCGGTTCTTAAATCCTTCACCATTTGATATGGATGCATAACGTACGATCTGATCTGATTACCCCAGCCTATATCGCATTTTTTACCATACTCTTCAGCCATTTTCTGTTCTTTTTTTTCCAGTTCAATTTGGTATAAACGTCCTTTAAGTAATTTTAACGCCTCATCTTTATTTCTATGTTGAGAACGACCATTTTGGCATTGAACTACAACACCAGTTGGAATATGCGTAATGCGTACTGCACTTTCAGTTTTGTTCACATGCTGACCGCCTGCTCCAGAAGCTCGGTAGGTGTCGATCTTTAGATCCTTTTCATCCACAGCAATATCAATTGAATCTTCGATCACTGGAGTTACTTCTACACTTGCAAAACTGGTATGACGTTTACCATTTGCATCAAATGGCGATATTCTAACCAGCCTGTGAATTCCACTTTCACTTTTTGCCCACCCATAAGCTTTTTCTCCAACGATTTTTATCATTGCAGACTTTATACCAACTGACTCTCCTTCTAATTTTTCTACAACTTCAACTTTAAAGTTGTGATAAATTTCTGCCCACCTTATATACATGCGCATCAGCATTTCAGCCCAATCATTGCTCTCGGTTCCGCCAGCTCCTGAGTGGATTTCTAAAAAGCAGTTATTATTATCTGCTTCACCAGTAAATAAGGACTCTGTTTCTTTATACTTGATTAATTTCTCTAGCTTAGCTAATTCATTTTCAACTTCAGAGAAAAATTCTTCATCATTTTCATCAATAGCAGACTTCATTAAGCTGATGGCATCGTTGTAATCGCTTTCCAGCTTTAAAAACGACTCTACGTCATTCTTAATTTTAGAACGTTCTTTTAAAACTTCTTGTGCTTTTTGGTTATCTTGCCATAGGTCATCATTCGACGCTTGGGAGTCAAGCTCTTCAAGACGCAACTTTAATTTTTCTATGTCAAAGACACCTCCTGATAAGAGAAATACTTTTATTTAAGCTTTGAAAGTGTTCAAGAATTTCTGGATAAGTTTTCATTATACTTTAGATTTTAATATATTTACTATCAATAACAATAACAGTAAACAAAATAGAAATTTAACCATATGATAGTTAATTTAAATAATTTCATTATACTTTAATGTTTAAGGAAATCAAGCGCGTATATTTATTAAAAAACAAGGTAAAGTAATGAATATTGAAATAAGTTCCCATTATGGTTTAGACAAAAAGGCTATTGATGACTTAATAGAGTCACTTGATAACGAGGAGCTAGAGAATGTTCGTAATATTGTAAAAACGATAGACAGTGTTCAGTTAGCTTATTTTTTATCTACTTCGATCAGTGATCACAGGGAGAAATTAGTTAATATCCTCGATCAACATTTGTTAAGTGATGCCCTAGTGCATGTAGTGCCAGGTTTACAAATAGAGATCATAGAAACATTGGGAATAGAAAATACAGCAAAGTTACTAATGCTCCTTGATGTAGAAGATATAGTAACCATAGTGAAAGATTTAGATAGAAAGTCTGTAGAAAATATACTTTACTATTTGCCCAGCAAAACTCAGAAATCGGTAGAGGAGTTGCTATCATATCCAGAAGAAAGTGCAGGAAGGTTAATACATAAAGATATGGTTATAGCTCCATATTATTGGACAATAAATCAACTGACAGAATTTGTGTGCAACTATAAAAAAATACCAGAAAAATTTCACCAGATATTCATTATCAACTCAAAATTAGAGCCTATAGGCAGTGTTAATTTAAATAAGGTAATATCTCACTCAGGAGACACAATAATAAAAGAGATAATGGATCATGACATAAAAATCATTAAAACTGGAATAGACCAAGAGGAAGTAGCAAGAATATTTAAAGATTACTCTCTATTATCGGCTCCGGTAGTAAATAAGAATGGTAAAATTATTGGTGTGATCTTAATTGAAGATGTGATAAAAGTTGTTCAACAAGAAACAGAAGAGGATGTACTCAAAATAAGCGGTGTATCTTCTAAAGCCGATATAAATGCCCCTATACATAAAACTATAATTAAAAGGCTACCTTGGTTACTGTTTAACCTCTTAGCTGCAACAATGTGTTCCATAGTAGTTGGCTTTTTCGATGATGTAATAAAAAGTTTTATAGTGCTGCCAATAATCATGCCGATAATTGCATCAATGAGCGGAAATGCAGGATCCCAAACAGTAACGCTAACCATCCGGGCAATCGCAACAAAATATCTAACTGAGCAAAATGCAAAAAGAATACTGATGAAAGAATTTTTAATAGGTCTTATAAACGGGGTGATCTTATCTACTATTTCATTAGTAGTGTTAGCAATAAGGTTTCACAACTTCAAAGTGGAGATGATTTTTGTGGTCTCCATGATTATGATGTCAATTATTGCAACGTTCATCGGAACTTTCATTCCTATAATGCTTCACCGTTTAAAGTCTGACCCTGCAGTTTCTTCTTCAATCCTAACATCGGCAACAACTGATATTCTCTCAGCTTTTATATTTCTTGGTTTAACTACGATCTTTTTATTAAATAGCTAATACTATCTATAGCTATACCGCCGCGAACCGTCATGCCGCGATTCATTCGCGGTATCTCTTAGCATAGATCCCGCTAACAAGTAGCGGGATGACGAGAAAGGGGCTACTTGGATGACATTCTTCCTGGTGTGCCCAAATCACAATGTTCGTACATCTGTGGATTTATTCGCGGTATAGATTCCGCTAACGAGTAGCGGAATGACGGTTTTTCAAATTGTCGTAAGTCAGTTTAGCTATAATATCAAATTTTACCAACTATTTCTTTCTATTAAATAAGAATAAATTGCCTATACAAAAATAGATTGGCAATATTTCAAGTCTGCCAAGCAGCATTAAAAACGATAGAAATAATTTTACTTCATTACTGAAAGAGGAATAATTACCCGAAGGACCTATTAAATTACTAAATCCCGGGCCAGAGTTTGTAAGCGTTGCAGAGACTGAACTGATGCTAGTTATAAAGTCTGCATTGCTTAAGTAAGACATCACTATTGATGAAATGGTAAACGTTAACATGAAAATTGCAAAAAATATAAAGACAGAGTGAACTTCATCATTCTCCAGGGTTTTTCCATTGAATTTTACTCCATTGTCTGCATCAGGGTTTAATAAAAGGTAAAAGTAATTTCTTATAGACCTTAAAAGAACAATCAAGCGGAAGATTTTGACACCACCACTTGAAGAACCACTACATCCACCAACAAAGGTGAGAAAAAAAGCTAAGACTGAAATGAAACTCCAATCTATATGATTACAGATTGCATAACCAGTTGACGTAATCAAGGAAGTGATGGTAAATGTGCTGCATCTAAATGATAATGACACTCCTAAATCAACATTTTTATACAACCAAAAACAAGCAAATAAAGATGAGATAGTAGCTATCTTAACAAAGTAAGAGACTTGCTCATCATAGCAAATGTCTAATCGTCTTATAATTTTTAAATAGCTAAGAAAAGGCAGAGAACCCAAAATCATAAAAATGATCGTTATGACTTCTAACATAGGGTTATTGTAGTGCCCTATAGAATCATTATAGTTAGCAAATCCGCCAGTTGATACAGCGGACATTCCGTGACATATTGCATCAAACAGTGGCATACCAGCTAGATAATAGGAAGATATACATAACAAAATTAGGCCATAATATATTGCCGTAACATGAATTACTACGCTTCGCGTATTCGGCAACTTCCTTTTGGTAGCATCTGAATATTCAGAATAAAGTAAATTATTTAGGCTGAGAACCTTAAACATGGAAAAAACTGCAATTCCTAAAGTGATTACACCAAAACCCTCCATGCCATGTAGCATTGCTCTCCATAGCAGTATTCCTGGAGATTGTTTTTCAATATCATTAAATATAGTTGCTCCTGTGGTTGTGATGCCAGATATCGTTTCAAACAATGCATCAACATAGCTCAGATTATCAAAATAGAAAGGAATAGCTGCAAACAGAGACAAGGCAATCCAGGTGCAACTAGTAATCGCAAAAATTGCTGGCATTCCATGCAATCTACTTAATTTACCGAGTAAAATAAAAATTGCGCCAGATGTGCAGGTAATTATGAATCCAGCGAGGAAATTTTTCCATTCGTAGCTGAGATACTTATTGGTAATAGCAGGAATAAGCATTGCTAAGCTAAACAGCAATAGGAATATTCCCACAATAAATACAATTGAACGCAAATTTTGTAAACGTTGATGATTTTTCATAGAGTTACTTCCTCGCTATACAAAGCCATAAAAGCTACTCTAACGTCAAGCATTTTGTTGGCCTTTATTAACAGTTATTAACAATATACTTGATTTACTTGTAAATATGTGTGATAATTAAATTTTTATTAGAGGTAAGATATAGTTGAATTAACTGATGCACAAGAAGAAATTCTAGGTTCATTAAGACAGGCAGTCAGGAATGACAATTTTCAAGAAGTCCAGAACGTACTCGACAATAAGGAACATAAGGATATACAAGCAGTTTTGAGCCACGAGGGGACTCTGACTAGTGACAAAGGTACCATTTTAAATGATGTTATTGACTGTTCTAATGCTAGCGTTAGCACTAAAGTAGGGATCATTGAACTAATTTGGCAGAAAGCTAATAAAGAAACTCGTGATTTTTTGTGTTGTCGTGCAATAGATAGTTTTCAAGGATTTGGCCTTTATAACATACCTGCTCTTAAAACAGTTATTCAAGAAATGGAAGAGTGCAAGATGGGAATTCTTGATATGGCACTAAGACATGCAATAAAAAGCCTTGATGTTAATCAAGTTAAAGCAGCATTAGAGAATTGTGGTGAAAATGCAGCAAGGGTTTTAGAGCGATATGTATATTGGGATGATGGAAGCGTAGATGCCCTTTTAGTTTATCCTCTGCTGGTTAACTATGATAGAGAATTGAACCAAGAAGATGTGAAAAAGATAAAAGAAAGCTTTAAATTAATGTTTGATGCTGCTTCTCCAGGGCTCCTTGGGTTCGAGCCCAATGGAAATAACTATGTAATGGATAAACTTACATGTGCACAAAAACGTTTTGCTAAAATACCTGGAGCAGGTGAGCAATGCTTTCAAGATTTGATTCAAGAATTTGAGGAAAAACTTAGTAAAAATGAACTAGATAATGCCAAGATTAATGATCAGATAGCATGGGATAAAGAGTATGCGACTTGATTTTCACAAGAAATCAATCAGGATCCGTCTGAGAATGATGATCTTAACTTTATAGATGACACTGATCTAGATCAAAACACCGTAAACTCTGCACCAACTGCAGACAACAAAACCCCAGAAAAAAACGATACAAACTTCTGGAGTGAACACAAAGGGAAGATCGCTCTGGGCGTTGTTGGACTATGCGTAGTTGGTGCTATTGCAGCCTATGTGCTGGCATATCCTGTAGTTGCATTAGTTTTAGAAGTTTTAGCAGTTTCAGCATTGGCTGTACTAGCTTATATTGGAGGAGTTTGTGAGAAATCAGAAAGCCCAAATACGAAAAGCTCGGACCCGGTTGTTTCTGGGGTGTTGCAACAACGCAGAACTGTCTAATTAGTAATCCATTGTCATCCCAGCGCGCCGCGCTGGGTCTGACTACGCTAGAACAAAGAATATAAAAGAAACGTTGCCGTCACGTTATATCATAAACCTTTGCTGAAGCTTTCTTTATATCTTCACTTGAAAGTGGAATTAGACCAAGCCTAGATAGGTACCCATCTTCAATGCCGATCGAATCTATAATTTCTTTTATGAATTCTCTTAATCCATCAACAGTATCCAGGTGTTCTTTCTTTATATAAAGGTATAGAGGTCTTGCTAATATATATTTTCCCGATGATATATTTTCGTAAGTTGGCTCAATTCCTGCAATTGTGCTCCCTTGTATTTTATCTTGATTTCTCATTAAAAAGCTAAAACTAAATATCCCTAAGGCGTTCTTGTTACTTTTCAATTTTTGTATTATTATGTTTTCATTAATTCCAACTTCTATATACCTTCCGTCATCCCTTATATTACCACATGCTTGCTTTCTTTCTTCCTGATCTTTATAATTCTCTTTGAAAATTCTCGAGTTCATGCATGAATATTGATCAAGCATAATAGAATTAACCAAAGTTTCGTATGTGCCTGTATTTTGATGTGGACCATAAATTTCAATTTCTGTTTTTGGTAAGGCTTGATTTACATCAGACCAAAACTTCTTATTATTTTTTACTAATTTATCATTTTCTTGAGAATATGCAGATAAAGTTTTAAATAAGTCCTTCTTTGTGAAATCAAATCTATGGCTTTGATTTGAATTTGCAATGACAATTCCATCATAGCCAATGATGATCTCTATCACTTCATTAATTTTATTTCTTTTACATAGTTCTCTTTCTACTTCCTTCATAGGGCGAGATGAAGTGGTGATGTCTGGCGTATCTTCCCCTATTCCTGAGCAAAACATTTTGAACCCTGATCCACTTCCTATTGATTCCACAACTGGAGTCTTAAAGGAGAATACACGGTTGAACTCTTCGGCTATAAACGAGATAAAAGGAAAAACAGTTGAAGATCCAACAATTCTGATGTATTTCCTGGCATCAGCATTTGATAGCGGCGTGAATAATACGAATACAAAAATCAGGAGAAAGTTTCTAAGCATTATTTTTAGTTAAGAACATAAATCTAATTATTATAACAAAAATCAAACTGAAAAGCTTTAATTGCATGACAAAAGCTACAGTTTACATTTAAATTTTATTTTATATTATTGTAAGTATTACACAACTTTAAGGGGCAATTATGGCAGTTATGCCAGATAAATGGATAAGAGAAAAAGCTGAAAATTTTGGAATGATAGAGCCTTTTGTGAATCACAAAAGCAGCAAAGGTGTTATATCTTTCGGACTATCATCTTATGGTTACGATGCAAGAGTGGATAATAAATTTAAAATTTTTACTAACGTTAATTCAGCTATCGTGGACCCTAAAAATTTTTCTGAGAATAGTTTTATAGATAAGGAAACAGATGTATGCATAATTCCACCAAATAGTTTCGTACTTGCAAGTACAGTGGAATATTTTCGTATACCAAGGAATGTACTGGTCATTTGTGTTGGTAAATCAACTTACGCAAGGTGTGGAATTATAGTAAACGTTACTCCCTTAGAACCTGGATGGGAAGGTCATGTCACACTCGAATTCTCAAACACCACTCCACTTCCTGCGAAAATTTACGCTAATGAAGGCGCATGCCAATTCGTATTTTTAAGCGGCGAAAGTGAATGCGAGAAATCATATGATGATATGAAAGGAAAATATATGAATCAGCATGGTATCACTTTGCCGCTGGTGAAGTGATTGCCATGAGAGTGGTAATTTTTCACTTCCGTACTTTTTCATTGTTGCTTACAATAATTATAGCTACACCATGTGCTTTTCTTAATTAAAAACTTCAATTATTAATTGTAAATTATTGAATTTGCTACTATTTAGTAGCAAATTGTCATCCAAGTGGCTGTAAAATGACAAATTCGTCATTCCGCTACTAGTTAGCGGAATCTATGCTAAGAGATACCGCGAATGAATTGCGGTATGACGGTTCGCGGCGGCATAACGATAAGCTCGTCATCCCGCTGCTTGTTAGCGGGATCTATCCGCTGCGGCATGACGTAGAGCCTACATTAGCTATAGAAACAAAAAGGAGGATCATTATGTCTACAATAATTTTATCATCAATTTTTGGTCAAGCAGGCAGCATTTTTGGGCCAATTGGCCGGATTATCGGCTCAGAACTCGGTGCTCTTCTTGGTGCACAGCTAGATGGGGCAATGTTTGGCCTTGATGCCGAGCAAAAAGTAACACATGGTGCGAGGCTAAAAAATCTGCAAGTTCAAACCTCAACCTACGGCAGAACGATCCCAATTATCTATGGCACTGCTCGTGTTGCAGGGAACATTATTTGGGCGCAGCCAATAAAAGAAGAGGCGATAACCACCAAAAGTAAAATTGAAAGAGGTATGAACGTTACATATAATTACTATGCAACGCTTGCAATTGCGATCTGCAAGGGGAAAGTAGAAAAATTAAACAGAATCTGGGCAGATACAACATCACTTAGCTTTGATGAAATAGATTATACTTTTTACAGCGGCAGAGAAGACCAAAATCCTGATCCATTTATGTCATCAATTGAAGGAGAGGGGAATGTGCCGGCTTATAGGGGAATATCTTACATAGTTATCAAGAATTTTCCTTTAGCAGACTATAACAATCGCGTCCCGATATTTACATTTGAAGTGCGAACTGCATTAAAACCCAGTGGATTTTCAATAGCAGAAAATATTCGGAATATCAATATAATACCAGGCTCAGGAGAGTTTGTATATGATACAAAAATACAGAAGAAAATCGCGCAAGAGAAAATAAGCAGCAACCAATATATCCCATATGGGCTGGCGCAAAGGGTAAATCACAACAACCACACTAAAAAGAGCGATGCAATGCTTTCTTTGGATCAATTAAAGGGAGATTTACCAAATGTTGAGTGGGTATCGGTAGTAGTCAATTGGTTTGTGAATGATCTGAACATTAAAGATTGTAAAATATACCCTGCAGTTGAATTTCAAGATGATTCCGCAATATTACCTGATGATTGGCAAGTAGGAAGTAGTACCAGAGATAATGCTCAGCTAATTTCAAAAGATGCGAGTGGAAACCCAAGATATGGTGGCACAGTTAGTGATGCAGCGCTAATAAGATATATAGAAGAGCTACACAGCAGAGGCTACAAGGTGATGCTCTATCCAATGCCCTTGCTTGACACAAAGAACAAAGAGTGGCGAGGAAAATTGAGCGGGACTCCTGGGGATATAAGTGATTTTTTTGAGAATCAATATAACAAATTTATAGAGCATTATGCAAGCATTGCCAAACAAACTAAAGTGGAAGGGTTTATCATCGGTTCTGAACTTGTGCGGCTTACCAAAATCAGGGATGAACAAGGGAATTACCCTGCCGTTATAGAGCTAGTTAAGCTTGCAAAGCGAATAAAACTTCAGCTTGGAAAAGAAGTAACGGTAACTTACGCTGCTGATTGGAGCGAATACCATTCATATGATGGTTGGTATAATATGGATGAGCTTTGGTCTTCAGAGTACATCGACGTTATTGGCATAGATGCTTATTTTCCACTGACTGATGGGCCAGAGCCTACTTTTGGTTATTCCGCGGAAGATGTAATGGGTGGTTGGAGCAGTGGAGTGGGGTATGATTATTTCTATGATTACTCAAAGGGTGAGCCTGAAAAAGTAAAGTATAACGACAGCAGGTATGCGTGGAAAAACATAGCAAAATGGTGGAGTGAAACTCACATAAATCCAGGTGGTAGTAAAACGAAATGGCAACCAAAAATGAAAAAAATATGGTTTACTGAATATGGATTTCCCAGTATGAACGGCTGCACTAATGAACCAAATGTGTTTGTTGACAAAGGCAGCATAGAGAGCAAATATCCACGATATTCAAACGGAGAGGTGAGCTTTCTTTCGCAAAAAATTGCAATTGAAGGAACGTTAAAAAAGTGGCAAAGCTCGGAAATGGTAGAAAAAATGTTTCTCTGGGCGTGGGATGCAAGGCCATTTCCTTACTTTCCCAATTTATGTGATATGTGGACTGAATGCCATAATTGGCAGACAGGACATTGGATTCAGGGAAAGCTTTCACAGCTTAATATTTCCGATGTTTTATCGGATCTGTTACAAAAAACAGGTTTAAAAAGCGATCAGTTCGATACAAGCAACGTCAAAGGGTTATTGTCTGGGTATGTGATAAATGACCAGCAATCGGTACGTTCAATTATTAAAATGCTGCAAAGTTGCTATTTTTTTGATGTGGTTGAACAGGACTCTAAACTGAAATTTGTCCAAAAGGGTAGGGGAGTTACGACTGGAATACCAATTGGTGAAATGGTTTTCAGTAACAATTCAAAACTTGTTAATATTAGTCAACTGGATTTAAACAATAAAGTTAACGTCGTTTATTTTAATCGAAATTTTGGCTATCCAATTGATGTTAAATATGCTGAGTTGCCAAAGCAAGGCACTGCTATAACAGTTGAAATACCGCTCATTATGGAGGAGGGAGAGGCGCAAAATATCGCTGAGGTTTTACTTTATTCTTCGTGGCAAGAGAGAAATATATACAATTTCAAGCTACCGATAAAATATGCGTGGCTTGTGCCAAGTGATGTAATAACGATTTTAGACAGTGAGAAAAAACATACGGTGAGAATTATAAAAACGAAATTCGAAAGCATGTCCATTCAAGTAAGTGGTGTTAGTTATGATCGCTCTATATATAAGCTCTCTTTTCCTTCAACAAGGTCACTTATGCTGAAGGAATACCCTCCTTCTCACATCAGTAAAACCATCATAGAAATGATAGATTTACCGCATGTTAAGGGTAATAGCGCAAGCTTTACTTTAATTAACGAAGAAAAGAATTGGAAAGGAGCAACACTCTTTATTTCGTACAACGATAAGGATTATAAGCCTATTGCAAGCACAAACAAGCAGTCTACTTACGGATATGTAATGGAATCTACCGACGAGGGGCTTATAGTAGTGTTACGTTTTGGTAAGCTGCCAAGCACGAGCCCAATTGCAAACTCAAATTTAGCACTGGTTGGAAAAGAGGTAATAAAATTCCAGAATGCTGAACTTATAGATAAAAATAAATATAAGCTTAGCAACCTAATCAGAGGACAAGAAGATACTAAAGAATATGATCATGCCACAGGTGAAAAATTTGTTCTACTTGATGATTCAATAATATCTTTCGAAGTGCAAATGGGGAAAAAGTTTTACCTAAAAGCAGTGACTTACGGTGACTCGCTGGAAAATACGGAAGTGAAAGTGATAAATTCATTTAGTAATTGAAATTTAATAAAGTAAGTGCTAGAATTAATATACAGGTATTAATGGTAGAGATATAACATGTCAAAGGAAATGGTCAATGCGTTGAAAGCTGAAGTGAAGAAGCTCAAATATGCTGATTTCAAAGCTAACACTTGGGACGAAGTAATTTCTGGTGAGGGAACATATAAGGATCTTAATAGAACACACGGCCTTGCTATTAACGGACAAAAAATAACTAACGAATTTATTAACAATCTGTATTCAAACCATAAAAATCTAATTCTACGGGATGAAAACGGAAAAGGGAATTATCGTCCATTTCTCA
Source organism: Wolbachia endosymbiont of Drosophila barbarae (assembly GCF_044752445.1). NCBI lineage: Bacteria > Pseudomonadati > Pseudomonadota > Alphaproteobacteria > Rickettsiales > Anaplasmataceae > Wolbachia > Wolbachia endosymbiont of Drosophila barbarae. The sequence goes on from NZ_JBIXJM010000212.1 coordinate 11,517, forward strand.
GACAAATTTTTACAGAAATGTTTAAACACGTTGGTGCAACAATTCCCAATAACTCTATTATTGAGGAGTTAATAAATAACTATTATCAGGGCGGATATACTCATTTTCTTTCTAATGATATGAATCAAGCTCTTGGATCTTTTCATTTGTCAACGCAAGGCAACTGTATGACAAGAGAGTATATTATGGATTGTCGTGAACCCAATTGTATAAAGCTTAGTTTTAGCATGAAATATACAAAAATGCTTAACTATGATGATTGTACATATATCGAAACACCAGGTTTTTGCAGTTCAGCGGAGTTTAAACTGAAATGTGAAGATAAAAATGTAACATATGAAGATGGTAAAGTACTTCTTACCATTCCTAAAGAGTTAGAGGACTATAAAGCTGGTGATGACGGTTTGTTTGATAAGCTTACTTATATTATAAATAAGCTTATTGAGTATTTCAAAAAACTTTGTGAGAAATTGGGCTTTGAGTTTGATACAAGAATAGAGTACGATCCTGAGCGTAATATAAAAATAGAGCATAATCTTGGTGAACCACTAAAGGTAGTAAGTGAGGCAAATGCATCTTCTGTTGAAGACTTAAAGCTTAAAGTGAATAATCAAAGATAAGGTATTGAAATTCAGGCTTTTCATGATTTTAGCTTAAGATTTCAGTGTCCGCTACTCGAATGACATCGTTTACTATGTAACATTGTACTTATACTAATGAAAAAAATACATTATAATTAAGCATATTTACCAATAAATCATTAAGTGAAAACAGCTCTTTCGCAAAATATCATCTCTCTTATTATGATATTGTCTGTAGCAATTGTCGATATGGCAACTGACCTATACTCAGTTGCACTACCAAGCATTGCCAATTATTTTAAAGTAGAAGGCAGTGTAGTGCAGCTTACAATTAGCTTAAATCTAGTTGGATTTGCGGTATCTGGCTTAATTTATGGTCCATTATCGGACCATTATGGTAGGCGTCCAATGATGCTGATTGGTATGACAATTTTTATTTTGGCAAGTGTCATGTGTTATATAGCCGACAGCATTGCGCTCTTGATACTAATTCGCTTCATACAAGGAACAGGGGCTGGTGTTGCAGGTGTTGTTGGGTATGCAGCAATAAGGGATATGTACTCGGGTAGTGAATACTCGAGAGTCATTTCAAAATTAAATATGGTTGTGGCACTCTCACCTGGAATAGCTCCAGTGGTGGGCAGTTATATAATTTCACATGGGTATAGTTGGAAATTTTTGTTTTTTATTATATCACTTGCAGCAATTGCTATACTTATTTTTATCTACTTTAAGTTACAAGAAACACTCACTGTAAATAAAAATGAAACCAGTATAACTAACATAACTACTAATATCTTCAAGCAATATATATCAATATTTAGAAATTATCGTTTCCTTGGGTTTTCAGCCATTCATGGATTAACTTTCATGTGGCTTTGGGCATACATTGCTAACTACCCGTTCATATTTGAATCGATGGGCATTGAAGTACAGTATTTTGGCTACCTCATATCGATCATAGTCATATTTTACATAATTGGAACTTTAATTAATAGAAGGTATGTACCAAAAGTAGGGGTTAGCAAAATGCTAATAATAGGTTTGGTGTTACCGATAATATCCGATAGTTTATTGGTATATTTTTATTTCGCGGACAAGTTAAATATATTAATTCTTCAAACTGTTTGGATTCCAGCCAATATCGGACTTGCATTAATAATAAGCAATAACGTAACTTCTGCTTTAGAAACGATCAAAGGTATAGGGCTTGGTAGTGCAGTCCTCTCATTCTGCAATATGATGTTTGGGGCTATTGGAATATATATAGTAGGAAAATTTTTTCGCTATGGTATTTTACCAAATTTACTATTAACAATAGCATGCTCTACAATTGTGATTCTTATGTACAGCCAGCTCAAATGTACTGAAAAACACAGGGAATAACCATTATTTGCGTGATCCAGAGCTCATGGGTTATTAATGACTTTATCATGATAATATAATTTTACAGGGGGTGAGAGCTCATAGATTATTAACGACTTTATCATAACAATATAGTTTTACAGGAGGTATGGGATGAGCAATTCAAACAGAGATATAAATGCTGAATTACGTAAGGCTGCTCTAGAAGGTAATATTGAGAAAGTAAAAAGTCTAATAAGTGAAGGAGCAGATGTTAATGTAGAAAATGATAAAGGAGAGACTCCTTTACATATTGCTGCTGTATGGGGCCATAAAGAGGTAGTAGAAGCTCTATTGGACAAAGGGGCAAATGTTAATGCAGAAGATGAAGAGGGAAACACTCCCTTAGTTTTAACTACTGACGAAGAAATAAAAACTCTATTACAAAGCACAGCTAAATTACTTGAGGTTGCTAAAAGCGGTAATATTCAGGAAGTAAACAGTCTAATAAGTGAAGGAGCAAAGGTTAATGTAAAAGATCAAGATAACAAGACTCCTCTACATTTGGCTGCTGAAAAGGGCCATAAAGAGGTAGTAGACGCCCTACTGAAAGTAAATGGAATCAATGTTAATGCAACAGATTGGTCGCAAAAGACTCCTTTACATTGGGCTGCTGTAGAGAGCCATAAAGAGGTAGTAGAAGCCCTACTGAAAATAAATGGGATCAATGTTAATGCAACAGATTGGTTGCAAGAAACTCCTTTACATTTAGCTGCTGTAAAGAACCATAAAGAGGTAGTAGACGCCCTATTGGGAAAAGATGGAATCAATGTTATAGCTCTTTCCATAAAAGTCCGGATGTGATAGGATAAGGGTAGATGATGATAAGGAGGTTGAATGCCAGCAGCATATAGTTATGATTTAAGAAAAAAAGCAATGGAAGCGCTAGACGAAGGAGAAAGCAGAGAAACAGTGGCAGCAAGATTTAAGATTGGACGAACTACTTTATGGGAG
>NZ_JBIXJM010000213.1:0-6171 GCF_044752445.1 Wolbachia endosymbiont of Drosophila barbarae
CTTACGTAGTACGTTTTTATTATCCTCAAGAAGAAGGTGAATTTGATGTTGATTTAGATGAGGTTTCTTTACCTACTCAAATGCAATATACTACAGACAAGCTAGAAAAAATAATACAAGAAAATGATACGAAGTACAATTATACATATATTGATGAAGGTGGTAATGCGGATATAGTTCCGATCGAGTTATTTGATGATGGTTATTTAACCTATTTAAAATTTAGAAATAATAATAAAATACCTCAGGTTTTTGTAGAAGGGGAGGATAAACCTTGTAAAAGGCTGTTATTTGATGATTATGTTATAATAAAAGGAGTACATAAAAAGCTATTTATGCGTTATGAAGATGGTGAAGTTGAAATTATAAATAGGTCACTTTAGCTGTGGTACATGCAATATGAATAAAGAAAGGCGTAACAATTCAGAAGATGAATCAGAAATAGAGAATAAGGTAGTAACAGTTGGCTCTAATCAAGGTCATAGGGCATTGATGGTCATTATTTTAGTGCTTCTGGCTGGTGGAGTGTATTATCTCTATTTTAGTCCTTCTCCTAAAGAGGGTTCAGAAGTTATTAAAAAAGAGGAAACAAAGCAAAACGTTCAAGAATTGAAAGGAAAGTTGGAACAAGTTCCAGATAATGTAATGGTTCCTGAAAGAATAATAACTGATCCCTTACCACCCTTACCTCCTCTTCCTACACCACTAATCATACCAGAAATAAAACAAATTAGAAAAGAAGAAGTGATGAAAAAAGAAGAAGAGAAACCAAAAGAAACTCCTGTGTCAAATATACCTATTTTGCCAAAGCAAAATTTTCCTTCTAGTAATGTTATGGGCAATTTACCTACCTCGTTTCCTACAATAGGGGGTGGCGGTTATCCTAGAGACAGACGTAGTGCACAGATGTTGACAATTTCAGGTGGTAGTGGAGAGAATAAGGCTGCTGATGCTATTTTATCCGACACTTCAGCACAATCGAGCAAAGCTACCAGAGTAGGAAAGCTTGGTTTAATGATTACTCAAGGTAAAATTATTGATGCTGTTCTTGAAACTGCAATAAACTCTGATCTGCAAGGAATGCTGCGTGCTATGGTGAGTAGAGATGTTTATGCAGAAACTGGTGATACAGTTTTAATACCTAAAGGCTCAAGATTGATAGGCAGTTATTCATTTGACTCGAATGTTGCTAAATCTCGTGTAAATATAAACTGGAATAGAGTGATTCTGCCACATGGAATAGATATTGCAATCTCATCACTTAGTACTGACGAGCTTGGTAGAGCAGGAATAGCAGGAATAGTTGATAACAAAATAGTAAGTGCGTTATTCTCTTCAGTGACACTTGCTGGTGTTTCGATTGGTTCTGCTGTTATAGGGCAAAAGGCTTCTAATCTTGTTGATACGCTAACTATCAGAGATGCAGTAAAGTCTATCACTGCAACCGAAATAGATTTTTCTTCTCTCCAACTCATTATTGACCCAGAAAAGAAGATATCTAGTGACAAATGGAAATTAGGCCTTGGGGCTATCGGAAGAATTCGGAGTGCCAAAAGCAGACAAGATTTACTAAAAATAATGAAAGAGGAAATAGCAAAAGCACTAGGAATTGAAGAAGACGAGGTAAATATAAGCCTGGAAATTGTAAATCAACTGTTAGAACAAATTCAAAGAAAAAGCAAGTCTGTTTATGATGAAGCAATCGGGAAATCAATCGAGGATTTTTCTAAAGATATGCGGGATGTAGTGGGCAGATATACAGATAAAAAACCAACTATTTATGTTGATCAAGGCACTGCATTGAAAGTATTTGTTAACCAAGATATAGTATTTCCTCCACAGGCAATATTAAATCAATGAAATGAACTATGCTGCACTTGATACATATTTGGAGCCATTACAAGGCATATTTCAAGAAGAAGGCGTAAATGAAATATCAATAAATAAGCCAAAGGAAGTATGGATTGAAAATCGCGGTGAAATAAGGTGTGAAAAATTAGAAGTATTCGATCTTAACCATTTGAAATCTCTTGGCAGACTGATTGCTCAAGCTACAGAACAAAAACTTAGCGAAGAAGCGCCGTTACTTTCGGCAACATTACCAAATGGTTATCGTATACAGATAGTATTTCCGCCAGCATGTGAACCTGATAAAGTAGTCATGTCGATTCGTAAGCCTTCTAGCATGCAGTTAGCACTCGATGATTACGAAAAAATGGGGGCTTTTTCTGAAACTGTTACAGAAGCAACTGATAATCCAGTTGACCGTCATTTGGATTTATTGTTAAGGCAAAAAAAAATAAAAGAGTTTTTAGAATACGCTGTAATAAGTAAGAAAAATATTATAATTAGTGGTGGAACTTCCACTGGTAAGACTACTTTTACTAATGCTACTTTGCGTGCTATTCCAGCTGAGGAAAGAATTATTACTGTTGAGGATGCAAGGGAAATCGTTTTGAACGATCATCCCAATAAAGTCCATCTAATTGCCTCTAAAGGAGGGCAGGGCAGAGCAAAAGTAACCACTCAAGATTTGATAGAAGCGTGCTTACGTTTAAGGCCAGACAGAATAATAGTTGGTGAGCTCCGTGGAGCGGAAGCTTTTAGTTTTCTCAGGGCGATAAATACTGGTCACCCTGGATCAATATCAACCCTTCATGCAGATAGTCCAACAATGGCCCTTGAGCAAATAAAATTGATGGTTATGCAGGCAAATCTTGGCATTCCTCCAGACCAAATTATACCATACATTAGAAATGTGATTGATATTGTTATTCAGCTAAAAAGAACCGGTGGGGGCAAAAGAAGCATTTCTGAGATATTATTTACTAGATCTGCGAGCGAAAATGCTTAAATTTATACATAAGTTAAGGAAGAGTAGTTTATGAGTAATGGAAATCACCTACGTAATATTCTCATAGGAGGTGTAGTAGCTTTTAGCGTACTTGAGTTTTGCTTCTATCTATCTGGTATATTGTTTGTTCTGTTTGCTGATGGTCCGGATGCTGTGGATTTTAAGGCAATTAATCCTAGTTTGACGCCTTTCCCTCAAGCTCTTTGGCCAACGATTTTTGATCATATACAATATTGTTGGCATTATCCAGAGTTATATAGCCTTGAGCTCAAAATCACATTAATTATATCTTCTGCACTGCCTATCATTGTTTTAATGATTATCTTATGGAATTTAAGAGAAAGGATAATTGAGTGGCGACCATTTAAAAAGAAGGAATCACTTCATGGAGATTCGCAGTGGGCATCAGAGAAAGACATACGAAAAGCAGGATTAAGAAGCAAAAAGGGATTATTGCTTGGTAAAGATAAAAGAGGATACTTCATTTCTGATGGGTTTCAGCATGCATTGTTATTTGCACCTACAGGTTCTGGTAAGGGTGTTGGCTTTGTAATTCCTAATTTATTATTTTGGACTGACTCGGTAATTGTACACGACATAAAATTAGAAAACTATGAAATAACAAGTGGTTGGCGAGAACGACAAGGACAAAAAGTATACGTATGGAATCCAGCGCAGCCAGATGGAATAAGTCACTGTTACAATCCATTACAATGGATTAGTGAAAAACCTGGGCAGATGGTTGACGATGTGCAGAAAATAGCTAACCTAATCATGCCTGAACAAGACTTTTGGCAGAATGAAGCAAGAAGCTTATTTGTTGGAGTGGTATTATACTTACTTGCTGCACCAGAGAAAGTTAAATCTTTTGGTGAAGTTGTGCGTACGATGCGTAGTGATGACGTGGTTTATAATCTTGCTGTTGCTCTTGATACAATGGGTAAAATACTACACCCTGTAGCATATATGAATATTGCAGCTTTTTTACAAAAAGCTGATAAAGAAAGGTCAGGTGTTGTATCAACCATGAACTCATCACTTGAATTGTGGGCAAACCCATTGATTGATACTGCAACTGCGTCAAGTGATTTTAATATTCTAGATTTTAAAAAGAAGAAAATTACAGTTTATGTTGGTTTAACTCCTGACAACTTGACTAGGCTCAGGCCTTTAATGCAGGTTTTTTACCAACAGGCAACTGAGTTTTTATGTAGAAAATTGCCATCGGATGACGAGCCTTATGGCGTATTGTTTTTAATGGATGAGTTTCCTACACTTGGAAAAATGGAGCAATTTCAAACAGGTATTGCATATTTTCGTGGTTATCGAGTTAGGTTATTCTTAATTGTTCAAGATACTGAGCAGCTCAAAGGAATATACGAAGAAGCAGGGATGAACTCCTTTTTGTCAAACTCGACTTACAGAATAACTTTTGCAGCCAATAATATTGAAACAGCTAATTTAATATCGCAACTTATAGGAAACAAAACTGTACAACAAGAATCGTTGAATAAGCCTAAATTTTTAGATTTAAATCCTGCTTCAAGGTCATTACATATCTCTGAAATACAGAGAGCATTGCTATTGCCTCAAGAAGTTATTATGTTGCCACGTGACGATCAGATAATTTTAATAGAGTCGACTTACCCAATTAAATCAAAGAAAATTTTGTACTACAGTGATACCACCTTCACAAGAAGGCTGCTCAAACAAACTCGTGTGCCTACACAAGAACCATATGACCCAAACAAAGTTCTTTCTGCCGCTGCGAGCAAAGATAAGGTTAATAACGAGGGGAATAATGTTCTTGAGGGACCTAATTCAGTTGATTATCCTGCTGAAACTAAAACCGAAGATGCAGTATATGATGAATCAGATGAATTTGCAGACGAAGATATTGATGATGAAGATATCGACGATAAGTTTGAAGATGATGACGAGGAAGATGAGGATAGGAGCGATGATGGGTTTGATGACGAAGAAGAGGAGGATGAATTTGAAGATGAGGATAAATTAAAAAATGACGAGAAGTAAGGTTAACTTTGCCTATTTTTAGCTCAGAAAAGTGCAAGTTATGCAAATAATTAGGTTTTTCATATTAAGCCATTTTTAATTAATTAGTATTAGATTAGCTATTTTAACTAGGGGAGTAGTAATGATTAGTAAAAAAACATTAGCGGTTACAGCATTTGCTTTATTGTTGTCACAACAATCTTTTGCAAGTGAAACAGAAGGGTTTTACTTTGGTAGTGGGTATTACGGTCAATATTTAAATAACACAAGCGTACTAAAAACAAGCACTACAGGTATCAAAAATTTGTCTATAAATGACAGGGGTGCTCAGAACACAGAAGGTCAGTCACTAAGTGAGTATAAAGGAGATTATAATCCAACTTTTGCTGCAAATGTGGCATTTGGTTACACAGGAGAATTGGGTAACAACAGCTATAGGGCTGAATTGGAAGGGATGTATTCTTCTGTAAAAGTGGATAATATTGGTTTAACAAGTAGCCAAATAACTGTTTCATACCTAAAGGAGACTGGTGAGGATCCTAATAAAGAAACTTATCTCTATAGTGCTGCAGTTAGTCATGGCCAAATTGAGAACATATCTGTAATGGCAAATGTTTATCATCATTGGAAAAGTGACCGTTTCTCTTTTTCTCCTTACGTTGGTATTGGGATCGGTGCAACAAGAATGACGATGTTTGAAAAACCGTCAATAAGACCCGCAGGTCAATTAAAAGCTGGCTTTGACTATCGCATAAACGAAGATGTAAATATGCATATCGGATATAGAGGTTTTGGTGCTATTGGTAGCGATATTAAGCTTACAGCAAAAAGGTTAGGACAAGTGGTAGACGACCCTAATAATGATAAAAAAAAGAAGCTTAATCCTAGCTCAGGTAGCAAAGTAACTGAGGAAATAAATATAGGTAATCAACTATTTCACACACACGGTATAGAGGCTGGTCTTACTTTCCATTTTGCCAGCAAAGCTTAAACATGTTGCCCTTTAAAAAATGCATAAAACCGTTCCTGTCGTCCTATGGCTTGACCATAGGATCTAGTTATAGCATTTCTCATAATAGTCCGAACAGGTCATAGGAAGGCAGAATCAACAGCACGACGAAAAGATTCGAATAGAGGAATGTTTTTCCTAGCTCTGTTTTTTATAGCAAACCAATGATGCTCAATTTTGTTGAAATCTGGAGAATACGGCGGCAGATACAAAATTTCTGCACCAACTCCTCTAGCAAGCTCGATAATCTTACCAGACTTATGAAAAGTAGCATTGTCAAGAATGACAGTCTGTC
>NZ_JBIXJM010000214.1:0-3600 GCF_044752445.1 Wolbachia endosymbiont of Drosophila barbarae
TAGTTAGCCTTTCATAAGTAGCGATGCAACAAAGCCATCCCAGTGTCAAGCACTGGGATGACAAGAAGAGAGGGTACTTGGATAAGAGTCATTGCCCTCCTGGTAGGCTCAAATTGCAATGTTCGTACAGTCATGAGTTACACAGTAGTGCGAATTTTTTACTTTGGTAGTTTTTTTATTACAGTTATAATCATAAAAGTAGTTGAGTTTAATTAATATGAAAACTTTTACGAAAAACTCTAAGAGTAATGGAAAAAAGCTAGAGGAGTTTAATAAGGAAATTGAAGATATAACAACTATAGCTCAAGATAAATTTGCACATGAACTTGAAAATATCGCATATGACAGTGTGCAAAAATTTCGCAGTCTGCTTGCTAAAGAGTTAAACTCCACCTTCAATAATATTCATTCTCAAAATGTCAATCTACTAAAATCTAGCCTAGTTGAATATGCTATAAGTTCAAATTTTATCAACAAAAAAGGAGAAACAGCTTTAATACGTTCTCTTCTTAATATATTCATACGATAAAGCACTCAGAGTTGTTGCTGCGCCAATTTAACTTAATGTTGCATGCAAGCTGCATAGCTAAAGTAAGTAAGATTTACCCCACGCTGTCACGAGGTAAACCTTACTTATTCTAGCTATATCAAAAAGGAGGGTTATTATGTCAATAAGATCTACTTCACCAAGAATATCTGTGCAACGTAAATCTAAGCCTGAATCTTTTCCAGTTACTTTAGAAGAGGTTAAATCTTTTTTACGCATTGAGAACGACCAGGATGATAAGTTGATTTCAGATCTAATTTTTATGGCTACTGATTATGCTGAGCGGCATATGGAAAAGTCACTGGTGAAACAAACATGGCAAGTTTCATATGAAGATTATGTACCTCGTAGGATCTATTTAAGCTATGGCCCTGTGAGTAAGATAGTATTGGCTACTGCAATGATGTCTAAAAATCAAGAGAAGAGAACACTTAAGTATTATTTTAGTGATGTAGGGGGCTACGTTGAGTTTTTCAATTGTTTGAATGCAATAAGAGTTGATGTTGTATACGAAGCTGGTTATGACAATGTTCCTGAGCAGATAAAACTAGGTATTATGCGGCATGTTTCTGCTCTTTACAAAAATCGTGAATCGGAGGTAAGTAGCCATTTGTCTGAAGTGAAGAAGGTATATTCTCCGTTTCGCGAACCAAAGGTTGTTTTGTAGCTCTTTCTGGTCATTCAAACTGGGCTACTACGTCATACCGTTACGGATAGATCCCGCTAACAAGCAGCGGTATCTCAGCCGCTAACACGTAGCGGAATGACAGCAGTCCTACGTCATACCGTCACGGATAGATCCCGCTAACAAGTAGCGGGATGACGAGTTTCTATATATCTTTCGAGGGTTAATCATGGAAAAAATTCAAGCTATAAACGAGTTGTACAATAGCGTTTATGCAGCACTAAAAGCAAATTCTGATTTAAGGAAATATGTTACTAACATTTATGACTACTTACCTAAACAGGTCACCATTCCTTACCTGAGATTGCGTGTAGTGAATTATAATAACCTGCATATGCTGTCCAATTTTGCTACAAAGGCAAGATTTTCATGCGACATATATACTTATCATATAGACAGTATGGTTGCCATTATAAGGCATATTAACTTGATACTTAAGAGTATTAAATATTCTGATAATGAAACTATTTTGGAAAGTAATTGTGCTATGAGTCAGCACGATGAAATTTTACATTCAACAATTAATTTTGATATTTTAATAAAAGGAGGTGATAATGAGCAAATTACAGCTAAAAATTAAAGATCATGACAATAATTTTATTGTGTTAAATAATATAAGAAACCTAAGGTTTACTTTGCGTAATAACAGAGAAGAGGTGAAAGATATTTCTTCTTTTGGCTGGAGAAAAGTATTGGACTCTGCTGGAAGCAGACATATTACGATAAAAATTAATGGAATTTTAGACTCTGTATTAGCTGATGAATTATTACGTAATTCTGCTATGCTAAACTCTAATAATGATTATGAAATTAGTTTTAATGCTAAGGAAAAGATAAGGCTTAGGTGTTCAGTTGAATTGTATGAGAGGTATTATGATCCTGTTACTTTTGACAGCTTTACTGTAGTTTTAACTAGTGCTGAAGTTGTAAACGCTTTTCATTAATGTTAATTTAATCTTTTTATATACAATAGTAACTGGTGAGAATTTTAACTAAATTAAAAAAAATCATGAACGACAAAGACCTTTTCGAGGAAGACGGTGATGATATTGAAGAAAATAACGATGATAAAAGAGAGAAAAGTTTAGAAAATGAAAATCAGCAAAATCAAGAAGAACAACACAAAGAGGAAGATAAGCAATACATAATACAGTATATTCAAGACTATTTGAAAGTTTTTGAGGATATTCTAAATCAGATCGACGAAGGAATTGATAATTCGGATAGTTACGAAAGGACTATGCAAATAAAGCGAAGCATAGACAGGCTCATAGAGACTTTATATAGTCAGGCTGCGTCTGAAGATATTGATGCAGAATTTGAAACTACCAAACACACTCGCGATAAATCAGAATCTATGAAAAGAGTTAGAGAGAAGAGAAGAAAGCAAGTGATAGAAGAAGTATTAAGTAGCATGTTTGCCCAGCAACAAAAGGAGCTAATGAACGCTAAACACTTAAGTCATGGACATGAAACAGCAAAAGATGGGGATGTCCACGAAGCAAAGGAAAAAGTGAAGTCTTCAATCAGGGGAGTGTTGTTTTCGGTGATTGCTCATAGGATGGATCCAAGAAGGAGGGCAGGGGAAACTGCTGACGGTAACGAAAAGCAAGCTCATATATATGGCAGGGAAGCAGTTGGTGGAGCTTTAGGTGCATTGTTAAAAACGTTTTTAACAGCAGTTATTGCCGTTGTGCGTGAAATTGCTAAGCCACTTCAGAAACCGGAAACATCTTTTGCAAAACAAGTTGAAGAAAGCAGAAACGCAGATTCACAAAAGGGTCGATCTGTGTAGATTTCTCCTTGTAATAATCTTTCGATTCTACTGTCTGTTAATTCAAATTAGGGTTATAAAACTTTAGAAGCCAGCTCTTATATAACCAATTTATAGCAAGAAATTACGATACAAAAATCAGCGTCCGTTAGAAAATAAACATAACACAGGGTGATAGAGTTGCCCCTATCCATAAGCGTCAGTTAAGCTCAAAATTGTAAGCTTAAAATATGGTTGAATAATTATTAATAATAGTATATAATTATTAACGTTTTTCAGGCATTTTTGTTATGGGTGCGCCAAGTAAGCGTTTAGAATACAGTTGGTGAAAATCCAACTTAGGCAAAGTCTAGCCAACAGCCTAGAACAGACCATTATGCTGCGTGAGGTAACGAGCGTAGTAAAGCTAATGGAATGGACAATATAGGGTGCAATGAAAATTGACCTTACCCAGAAAAAGTGGAGAGAAAGTGTGGAATGTTTTTTACAAAAAGAATGATGCATCAAATTGTTCTGGAATGCAATAGTTATAGCTCTTTTCATAGAAGTCCGGATGTGATAAGATAAGGATAGAAGATGATAAGGAGGTTGAGT
>NZ_JBIXJM010000215.1:0-5840 GCF_044752445.1 Wolbachia endosymbiont of Drosophila barbarae
TTGTATGGTGTTATTTTGCCTATTATTTAATGATGTGTACGCTGCTTCAGGTTTTTACGAAAGTTATGACGCTGTGTTGAATGGAATAAATAACTTCATGAATGAAGTACTGTTTTTCAAGATCCTTTACGTGCCATTTATAATCCTTCTACTAGTTTTTGGTTATGTGTTTCTAACATTACGTTTTGGATTTCTCAACATAAGAATGTTTAAGCATGCGTTTGCTATTTTATGTGGAAAATATGACACGAATCACCATGATGGTCATATTACGCATTTTCAGGCATTTATGACTGCACTTTCAAGCACAGTAGGCCTTGGAACTGTTGCTGGAGTCGCAATTGCAGTTTCAATGGGTGGACCAGGAGCGGTGCCTTGGATGATGATTACAGGTTTTTTTGGTATGTCAGCAAAATTTGCTGAGGTAACGTTGGCGTTTAGACATAGAACAGAAGATCAGGACCAATTGTTTAGTGGTCCCTTTCAGTATATAAGGAATGGTCTGGAGGAATTTGGATTTAAAAAACTTGGTATTGTGCTGGCTGCCATGTATGCAGTATTCTTTGTATTATCAGGTCTTGGTGGAAGTGTAGCATTTCAAACCAACCAAATGGTTTCAATATTATCTGGCTATTCAAGTTGGGTAGATGGTCACTCTTGGTTTCTTTCTTCCATAATTTCTGCGCTGCTTGCTCTAGTGATTATTGGCGGAATTAAAAGGATAGCTAGAGTATCTTCTGCACTAGTGCCTATTATGTCACTTATATATATCTTTAGTTGTATTATTATTATTGCATTTAATATTCATAACCTTGGTTATACGTTGAAAATATTATTTTCCACTATGATAGATTTCAATGCTGTTGGCGGAGGGATGGTAGGAGCATTTGTTGCTGGAATTCAAAGGGCAATCTTTGCCAGCGAAGCAGGTGTTGGTTCTGCTTCAATTACTCATGCAACAACTAAAGATGAAGAACCAGTAAGAACTGGACTAGTCGCTATGATAGAACCATGCTTTGACACAATGTTAATTTGCTGTTTAACAGGAATAACAATAGTAATAACAGGTGCATACCAAACAGGTGTTGGTGAGGGAATATTAATTACTCACAAAGCATTTGAGACAGTTTCTCCATGGTTTCCTATCCTTCTAACAGTAGCTGCTCCTTTGTTTGCATTTTCTTCAGTAATTTCGTTTGTATATTGTTGTGAAATGGGGTGGCTATATTTATTCGGTGCAAAAAGTATAGTGATATACCGCATAGCGGTAATAATTGTGGCGTTTTTCTCTGGTCTTTCTAAAGATATAATGGCTATTGCCAATATCGGTGGAACTTTATTCTCTTGTTTAGCTCTCATCAACATGACAGCGCTTATACTGTTTAGTAATCAGATTAACAATGAAGTTCAGTGCTACCTAAAAAGGCTGAGGAATAATAAAATTAATTAGGTTCTTGGTATAATGGAAAAGTATGTAGTCCTTATACTGTCCTACATACTCGGTTCAATACCGTTTAGCTTAATCATTACAAGAATAAAAGGGATAAACTTAAGAGAAGTAGGTTCAGGAAACATTGGTGCTACAAACGTTGCAAGGACGGGAAATAAATTTCTTGCTGCTTTGGCATTATTTCTGGATTCCTTTAAGGGATTTATTGCCGTTTATATAGCACAACAATTTTGTGATAATAACGATTTTTATATATATGTATCTGCAATTTTAGCAGTTTTAGGACACATGTTTCCTATTTGGCTAAAATTCAGTGGAGGAAAGGGCGTTGCAACCACTCTAGGGATACTGATAGCATTTAACATCGATATTACTTTAGTATTCGTAATAATTTGGATAATAGTCTTTCTTGCCTTTAGATACTCTTCCCTTGCTTCACTCAGTGCTACTTCAACGGCTGTAGCATGGTCCTTTTTTTTTCAGAGGAATTTGTTCTTAACATTACTAATTATAGGAGCACTGGTCTTCCTAAAACACCACAGAAATATTGTGAATCTTCTGCAAGGTAAAGAGTATAAATTTTACAGATAATGTACTGCCAAATTATTGACACTTAAACTACGAGACAAATTGCTTGACAGTATGATTTTGTCCTCTTTGTTTAAGTCTATGATTTTTGCTTTTGTTATATTCTCTACTTCTTGAGGTGTTAAAAGACCATCTTCAATGAATTCCTTTTTTGTTTCTCTTATTTTTTCATAAAGTTGAGTAACGTGATCTTTATTTCCTTCATATACACTTTCAATTTCTAACTCTAGCTTATGTGAAGCTCCTTTTTTTAACATTTCATCCATTGCTGCTTTTGTTACTTTTAACCTTTCTTGCAAAATTTCCTTTATTTTTTCCTTATCATTTTCGTTATTTTTACTGAGTTCTACATATACCCTATAACATCTTTTTTCTCTTGGGAGCATTCTTAACCCATCTAACATGCTAATTATCTGACCTTCAATAGTCTTCTCAGCCTTTAATTTAAATTCTGCTACTTCTTCTTCTATTATCTTATTAGCTATTCTCTTAGCTCCATCCAAAGATGAATCCTTGAGAGAAAAATCTGTCTCGAGTAGATCTCGATTTAATAGCTCTAAGAATACTTTTTTTCCGATGTTTTCGAGTAAACTTTCTTGGTCATCTAAATCATGCTCCTGCAGTTTATTTCTCATGTGCTGAACCAGCTCACAACATTGTAATTTATTTAACTTTATAGAGCTAATATTTTTCATTAACGTCAGCACAATTTGTTCACTATATTGAGAAGTAATACTCAATAATTTTCTCATTAAAGGAATACTTACTTCTGAAATAAAATCATCAACTATTTTTTGACTTTCATCGTCTTCATAACCATTTTGAACGTCATACCAAGCCTTAAGAATTTCTTTATTGTTTTTCTTGTTTTTTAACCTGTCTAACATAAACTCACGTGCTTTATTTTGTGCTTCTGAGAGCAACATTTCCCTTGGGGGAGTAAATCTAATTTCTGGATCAGGATGGATACCCTCTAGCGTGCTTAACATTCTATAGATAATACCGGTGAAGCAAGTGTTAGGAATTCGCTCTTTTCTAGAGAAAGTTTGGCTATCAATTAAATTAGAAATCAATGCATCCTTTTTACTCTTAACGGCTTCTCCGTCTCCATCATTGCAAGCCCTTAAAACTAAAAGCAGAACCTGCCCACCTGTAAAGCCGGAGCTATGCTTTTGATCATCTTTGCAAAAGTCATCTAAAAATGCAATTACTCTTCCTTTATCCTCATCACTAAACTCATATGAATTGTTTATATATCCAATGAATTGAATATATTCATCATTTTTGATTACGTCTTCAGGTACTTGTTCACTATACTTACCTTTTAATTTATCAATATTTTTAATGATATCATCATTTAATTGATGGGGCAGTAAATGTTCAAGCTTAACATCAAAACTATTAACCATACCACGTAAATTCTCTTTTATACCTTCCAAAAAGAAATTTATAGAAGCTTTAAGCAGCGTAAATGGGTTAAAATCTTTTGGCCTTAGTTCACTCTGCAATAAAATTAATAGCATTGTAAGTGGTATAGTTCCCAGCAACGAAATAAGCAAGAGAGTGGTAGTGAAAGTTAGATATGTTATGAAAGCAGAAAACAAGAGGAAGGCTGCTACCTTGATTGTATTGTTTTTAAAAAATATTTCCCAACATTCCCTTTTGCTCATTTTTTGCTGTTTTGCCGTTTTTATTTCTTTGTAGATATAAAGAGTTTTAATTTCAGACCTGAAGAACATAGTACCAAGAGAAAAAAGAACATTAACAGGATTAGTGATAATGCTTAACGAGACAAAAGCTCCAAAGTAGCTAACAAATTTTAGCTTACTAGAATCCTTTGAAGGAAATTGTATTTGAGAAATACCTATCATAGCTTACCTTCAACATCATTACACTCTAGTAATAGCATAATAATTTAAAACGTCAATGTTTAAGTATCTTATTATCCGCACACTCATCGTATTCGATCTCGACTGTAGAGTGTGCTATCTCGAACTTATCTAGCAATATTTTTTTTATTTCATATAAAACATTGGTGTGCTGCACATTTTGCTTTATTTTAGCATGCATGGTAATTATAAAATAATTATCAGACAGCGACCATGTATGTATGTGGTGCACATCTATCACTTCAGGTAATTCTGAT
Source organism: Wolbachia endosymbiont of Drosophila barbarae (assembly GCF_044752445.1). Taxonomy (NCBI): domain Bacteria; kingdom Pseudomonadati; phylum Pseudomonadota; class Alphaproteobacteria; order Rickettsiales; family Anaplasmataceae; genus Wolbachia; species Wolbachia endosymbiont of Drosophila barbarae. The sequence continues at coordinate 4,185 of NZ_JBIXJM010000215.1, forward strand.
GTGATCTTACTTTTTATCTCTTCAGCAGATATACCCTCAGGCGTACCTTCAAGGAGTATATGGCAAGAATTTTTGAGAATTTTATAGCCGCTATTTAGAATTATCACACTAACAAATACTGATAAGATTGGATCTACTATTTGCCATCCAGTAAGCATGATAATTATAGATGCAAGTATAGCAGCTACAGAACCTAAAATATCTCCTATAACGTGTAGTACAGCACTTTTTATGTTTATATTGCTCTCGCATTTACTATGTAATATAAAAAAGACTATTATGTTAGAGACAAGACCGAGTGTAGCAATTATTAACATTACTTTCCACTCAACATTGACTGGAAAAATAAACCTCTTTATTGACTCAATTATAATGATTACTGCAATGAGGAATAGAGTTAAACCATTAACAAATGCTGCAATTATCTGCAATCGATGATATCCGTATGATCTCTGCAAATCGGATTTCTTAGCTGAAAACCTATGTGCTAACCAGCTTAAAACCAAGGCAAAGAGGTCAGTGAGCATATGCCCTGCATCTGATAATAGAGCAAGCGAATGTGAAATTATTCCACCTACTATTTCCATAAACATTGTTATCGCAACTATTATTATGGAATAGATTAAGCGCTTGGACTGCGCTGCTGAGTGTTTACCGTTATGCACTGCTGTCATATAAAATCTTTTCATAAACAAAAACGTGGGTAACACTGGGTTCGAACCAGCGACCGCTTGCACGTCAAGCAAGTGCTCTACCAACTGAGCTAATTACCCATCGTGGTTTTAGTATAGTGCTTTGGTGGAATGAAAGTCAATAAACCACTTTGCTTTTGTCCTTGTCCAATGTGATTCCGGAATATAGCTGTATAGAATTTCAGCCATATTCTAAATTTTACATATTAAGTTAACTATCTATACTTTATTTATTAAGATATAAATTATATTAATACAGGGATTTACGTTTTTTTTAGGGAAATTACTTTATGCTTGATATTGAAAGATCAGCAAATTAGAGGTTAAAATTATGACAATTAGTCAACAAGTAAATAAAAATATAACTAAAGAAGGATACTTCAACAATAACGGCAAAGGGTTTAATTCGCCACATGTTACAGAAGTTGAAGATTTAAATATTAAAGTAGAGGTTTATTCTCACAATTTAAGAGCAAGTAAAGTTGCTAACATTGAAAGTGAGATAAGAGAAACAGCTACTAGTTTTAAAGATACATTCAAGTTAGAACGCGGCAGTTCAGAACAAACATTTAAAATTTATATGTTTGATGACAAGGATGATTACACTCACCTTGGCGGAAGCGAGCGTTTCGGTTCTTACCTTGGAGACGAAGGTGGTAAATGTTACTACAAAGGGAAAGCTGATGTTTTTGCTGAAATGTACGTCTACCAGCAAGGTGGCGTTCATAACCTTCAGCATGAATTTGCACATGGTTTAACTTACTTGGCTAAAGGAGGCGAATCTTTACCAACAGTATTAATGGAAGGAATTGCAGATTACTTTGAGCACCATTCAGATCATAAATTCAATTCTCAAGGATCAAGTATTGACAAGACCGAAGCTGCAAATCTGGATTTATAGCATTTCTCATAATAGTCCGAACAGGTCATAGGAAGGCAGAATCAACAGCACGACGAAAAGATT
>NZ_JBIXJM010000216.1:0-2538 GCF_044752445.1 Wolbachia endosymbiont of Drosophila barbarae
TCCGGCTAAAATTCAAGAATTTCAATGCTTTAGCTATTTTCAATAGAATTAAATTTATTAATATAAATAATAAATTACTATTCTTAAATTTGATCAGATTGATTGCAAAAAAACAAGATTTTCAATAGGTTGCTTATAATCCTAATTATAGTTAGCCTTTCATAAGTAGCGATGCAACAAAGCCATCCCAGTGTCTGGGCACTGGGATGACACCGAAGGGGCTACTCGGATGACAAACCCTGTCATTCCAGGGCGTGACGCTGGTTTCCATCCAAGACGGCAGTGCTTGACACTGGAATGACAAGAAGAGGGCACTGCCCTCCTTGTATGTATTAGATATAGGCCGAGTTGTGGTTGTGATAAATGTGATCGCTTGCGCAATCGAACATTTTCACAAAACCATTCTCTAGATAAAGATTATATTCGTGATGTTGATCTGATAATACAATATTATCTTGCTCCCCTGAATTGAAATGACTTGAATCTGACAGCAATTCGTAATTTGGATTATCTATTTTACTAATGCTGTTTATTACTTTGCCATTACCACTTGATATAGCTAAACTATAACTATCACCATCCTTCATTATCTTGATGGACACCTTATCTTCAGGTAACACTATAAGCTTCTTTGTGCCACTATCGTGGATTACGAATTTGCCTTTTTCAAAATAGTATTTGTCTTCCGGCAAAGCACCAACCTTATAATCTGATGTGTGCAGTTTGTTCCAAAAATCTAACACAGATTGCTTTTCTGCTCCTTCCGCTCTATCATACAAGGCTTTCACATCATTATAATTTATCGTTACATTTGCCTTATGCTTCCCTTCTGAGTCCTGCTCGTAGCTCTTTTCTATTTTGAGAATTGTGTCTTTTAATACTACCTGTTCTTGCTCTTTCTCCTCCACTGAAGCTGACCTTTTTGCCCTTGTTGGAATTTGTGGCTGATCAGACTGCATTTCACTATTGTCGTTTGATGCAGTTTTCTCTTCAGCAGCTTGTGCAACAACATTAGTAGTACTATGAACTTCTGTCTTAGTTTCACTTACTTGCCCTTTTGGACTTTCGGTTTGTTTCTCTTTTGTGAATATTTTCTGATAGTCCGTGTAGCCTCTATTAGTATCACCGATATCACCACTACCTTGATCGAAAGTTATTTTTTTACTTCCATTTCCCATATCCTCAATTTCAACTTGAGGAGAAACAGATGCTAGGAAATCGTTATAACTGTAGTTGTAGTCAGCAGAAAAGAATATTTTACCTTTGAAGTTATGGAAGTTATTAGATAACATTCCAATTTCTTCGTCGCCATCAAACAATTTTACTTTAGTGAAATATGTTTGATCTTTTATTCTAACTATTTCACCGCTAGAGTTTCTTTGTATGTGGTAATCATTTGGGTCGTGCTTTATAGCAAAAAGTTTGCCAGAGCCATATTTCTCTAAGTTTATAAGGCCCACATTTACATGTTTATGGGAATAATCTCTCTTTTCATATTCATGTGCAAATATTGGATCTATATATCTATATTCGTCTGATATATTTGGCATACCTACTGGATGTTCATTCCCATCTTTCGTCACCGGAACAAGCTTATATGCTCCATCTTTTTCCACTAATTTTAGATGAGTAATACTTTGTGGTAGTTGAAACCTTACATTTGCTCCATGGTCATGAATAAATAGATCACCTTTCTCGGTAATATAAAAGCCCATATTTTTAAATTCATGTAAGCGCTCGTCTCCTTGCTTTACGACAGCTTCATATACATCATCGTCTGTCCTATCTGTTCCCTTATTATCCAGTAATTTTCCTTTTTCCACGATTACTCCATTTGCCTTTTGCTCATCAGAATATTGTGCATGTTCTGAATCCTGATGATTCAAAATTTTGGTACCTCTAAGAAGCAGAGAATCTAAATCTTTTTGGATGTGTCCAGTGCTAGGATGCAACAATTCATTTTCATGTAAATGCGCTTCATCAAAGTATTCATCGCGTTTAACTGTTCTGCCATCTATTAGGGAAGCTTTATAATGACCATTTTCTTTTGTAACTGCCATGTAAGCACCGCCTTCGTATGAAACATTTAAGTTGTGCAATATATCCTCAAAAACGAAAGTTTCTTTAGTTTGGCCTTCAACTTGCTTAAAAAATCCTGATTCGCTCAATAATTCTCCAAGCTTTGTATTTCCGTCATATATAGACAGTGCACCCATATCTCCTTGACCATGAGCTTGCATAGAAAAAATCTTACCTTCTTGTAGATTAATGTGAGTACCTCTGATTAAGTTTGAATCGATATTGACCAGCCCATCTAATATTTTTGCTGCTTGGGAATTATTTTCAATTTCATCAACGGCTTTGTTTTTTAGTTGATCAAACTTTAAAAATGCTGGTCCGTATTTTGTATTTTCCTCATTACGTAACTCTTCAATAGTAATCTCTTCTTTATGATATTTTTGATACATTTCACCACGTTCTTTATTCAAATTATCAAATTCATCTACCTGATTCTTAACTTCTGTATCATATTTTGAT
>NZ_JBIXJM010000217.1:0-2069 GCF_044752445.1 Wolbachia endosymbiont of Drosophila barbarae
TCTTTATTTTTTCTTCTTTTCCTGCCGGCCTGGTAATATATTGGATATTTAGTAATATTATAACTCTAATTCAACAGTCATTAATAAAGTTGTTTTTAACAAAAAAAGTGGTAGTAAATGTCGAGAATACTAATAGTTAATTCGATTTATTATACTGAAATAGCGAACCTTTTGCTTGAAGGTGCAATTGATAAATTAAAAGGCAGTAATGCCAGTTACGATGTAGTTGAGGTTCTTGGTACATTTGAGATACCAGCTACAATTCTTTTTGCAGTCAAGAGTGGGCATACTAATTATGATGGTTATTTAGCTCTTGGGTGCGTAATTCGCGGTGAAACCGATCATTATCAATATGTTTGTAAAGGAGTAATTGAAGGCTTAAATGAGGTTGTTATGCATTATGCAATACCCCTTGGTATGGGTGTAATTACCGCTGACAGCAAAGATAAAGCACTAGTTAGAGCTGATAAAAACAAAAAGAACGTTGGTGGCCATGCAGCCTCAACTGTTTTGCGTATGATAGATTTACACAATAAATTAAAATAATGGAGAAAAAACCAGTAGATAAAAAGTGGCGCATAAAAAGAAGCACGGCAAGATTTCTTGCTGTACAAATTGCTTATTCAAATATTTTCGTAGGTTACAACAAAAGCACTTTTAAACTGGAGAATTGTGAGCTTAAGGACTACATAAATAAGTTGAAAGATATATTTGAATGTGAAGAATTTGAACATCAGTTCTTAGAAAACTTGTTATATAAGGTTATAAAAAGCAGTGAAGAATATGATAAAATAATAGAGTCTTATTTACACCCAAGTTGGTCCCTTTCACGGTTAAATCTTATAAGCTTATCTATTTTGCGTGTTGCAATATGTGAGTTAGCTAATTGTGATACGCCAGTTCCAGTTGTCATTAATGAATATACTAACATTGCATCTGATTTACTTGATAAACCAAGCGAAATAGGTTTTATTAATGGGTTATTGGATAAGGCAAAAGATGCAGTTAAATTAAATAAAAATCCTTAGCAATTATAGCCAGCAAGCACAAGGTGTCATCCGAGTAGCTGCTGTATGAACATTGTCTACCAGATCCCAGTGCTTGACACTGGAATGGCTTTGTTGCATAGCAACTGAAAAAATCTGGTGGCTACTGATAAAATTCATTATAAAATAGCCATTTAACCTTGAAAGAAAAAATATGCCACAAAAAATGAGGGTCAGTAACCATAGCGAATATAACAAATTTCTAGAAAAAAGAGGAAATATTTTTCATTATATCAACGAAGCCATAGAAAAGTGGTACGAGAATGGTCCAAAAATACCAGGTGGCAACAATATTTATAGCGATAAAGTTGTAATTTTGGTGCACATAATAACTTGTTTATTTAGAATAGGCCTGAGGCAAACAGTTGGGTTTATAGCAGAATACCTTGAGCAAATTGGGAAAAATTTGCAAGTTATCAGCTATTCACAATCATCAAGAAGGTTTAAGAAACTCAATATTAAGATCAATGATTGCAGAAAATAATATGGAAGATATCGAAATTGCTATAGACAGTACAGGAATTAGTATATACAACAACACTCCTGGTCATAGCAAAGAAAATAGCGAAGATAGAAAGTATCGCAGCTATGAACAGACAAGAAAATTGCATGTAATGTTGAATACAAACAGCAAAAAAGCCATAGCTGTAAAATACAGTAACGGCTGATCACTATGGAGCTTGTGATTTGCTAAAAGAAGTCGATTTTCAGTATGTCATAAAAGTACTATATGCAGATAGGGCATATGACAGAGAAAAGCTCTATAAGCTGTGTAATCAATATGGTATAAAAACGAAAATTCCTCCGAAAAACAACGCAGCAGAGCATCCAAAGTTAGACTATATGGCTGAGAGAAATTCTGCAGTCAAGCTCATAAAGTCATATGATGAAGATGGTATAAAGAAGTGGAAAAAAGAGATGAGTTATGGAAAAAGATCTTATATAGAAAGTTTTTTCTCGCGACTGAAACAAACATTCGGGTTTAGTTTTAGGAATAAATCTGAGACAAATAGAGAGAAGGAA
>NZ_JBIXJM010000218.1:0-1980 GCF_044752445.1 Wolbachia endosymbiont of Drosophila barbarae
CTATTCGAATCTTTTCGTCGTGCTGTTGATTCTGCCTTCCTATGACCTGTTCGAACTATTATGAGAAATGGCTATACAACAAAGTAAATGTGATAATTGTAGACTATGGTTTAAAAGTGATGATATAATAGAAATACATCATAAAGACCGGAATAGACGAAACAATATGATCAAAAACTTATCTTTGTTACATGGACATTGTCACGATGAATTACACAGGAGGTGTGCATGAAAAGCACCAAATTGGAGAGAAGCCGTATGAGGCGCAAAGTCTCACGTACGGTTTTGAAGTCGAGTGAGGAGGGGCGACCTTCTTCACTTAGACAACAGTATGCAGATGAAACTACAGATGAAGACCTAAGGAATATAGCAGAAAAAGCACCAATAATAAAGTTAGCCTACGATGCATTAGACAGGTTTAGCTGGAATGAAAAAGATTTAGTAGCATATGAAGAAAGAATAATGGATCTGCGGAAAGAAGAAGGCATCCTCGCTAAAAAACTTGATGAGGGAAAGATTGAAGTAGCAAAAAACCTACTTAAGGCTGACATCTCTATTGATATTATCTCTCAGACAACCGGCCTTCCTCAAGCTGAGATTAAACGACTTCAGGAAGAAATCACCTAAAAGGCTAATGATCAACGAAAAAATTGTAAGAGAGAACTTAAAAAAAGTCATAGAGCAAAAAAGCGGTAAAGATGTGATCGCTCTTGGCATAATATCCTCAATTATTATTAAAGGTCAAGATGTTGGTTTTGTGCTTGAAGTTGCCGGTAACACGCAAGCAAATGAAGAATTAAGAAGAAATTGTGAGCAAGCTGTTAAAGCTATACCGGGGGTGACAAAAGTGACCGTGGTTGCTACTTGTCAAAAACAAACTGGGCAACAAAAAGCTAAATTACATATCGAAGGAGTGAAAAATATAATCGTTGTGGCCTCTGGTAAAGGCGGTGTGGGCAAGTCCACAGTTGCGCTAAATCTTGCTCTCTCATTAGCAAAGTTAAAACACAAAGTTGCGCTAGTTGATGCAGATATATATGGTCCTTCAATTCCTAAAATGCTTGGCGCTGAAAAATTAAAGCCAGAAATACAGGATAGTAAAGCAATGCCTATAGAAAAGTATGGACTGCATACTATTTCAATTGGCTATTTTATCGATAAAGATCGTGCAGCAATATGGCGCGGACCTATGATTACAAAAGCACTTTATAGTCTGCTAATGGGAACAAAATGGTCCGATATAGAGTATTTGATAATTGATACACCACCTGGAACTGGCGATGTGCATTTAAGTCTTATGGAAAATTTTAACTTAACTGGGGCGATAATAGTTTCAACTCCACAGGAGCTCTCTTTAATCGATGCTCGCAAAATTTATGATATGTTTACAAAGCTCAGCGTACCGGTTATTGGCATTGTAGAAAATATGAGTTATTTCATTCAAAGCGGCTCAAAAATATACATATTTGGAAAAGACGGTGCAAAAAAAATGTCTGAGGAGCTGGGCATCAAACTTCTAGGCAGAGTTCCTCTAGATCCACAAATATGCCATGCTTCTGATTGCGGAAATCCTTTAATGTTAAGTGAGGATTTGGCAGAGATTTATGAAGACATTGCTCAAAGTATAGTTAAACAATAGAATAAGCGTGAGAAACATGCGAATCAAAGTCCTCTTTTGTTAGTTACAAAATAGACTGCTTGCATAACCATTATTTACATGAAAAATTAGCAGCTTTTGTCATTCCAGCGCGTGACGCTGGAATCCAGAAAAAAAGAAGAATGGATCCCAGTGGGCTTTGTTGCATCGCTCTTCGGATAGTAGGTAACGCACAATAAATTTATGAAGCTATCTCAAATTTAGCCATACCAATATCAGTGAACTTATTGAGCAAATAGCATTTAACAAGTAGTTCCTTCTCTCTATTTGTCTCAGATTTATTCCTAAAACTAAACCCGAATGTTTGTTTCAGTCGCGAGAAA